>VXXH01000123.1 GCA_009835515.1 Candidatus Poribacteria bacterium | reverse complement strand
GTATCTCACTCAAATCGATATTGGATTGCTTCGGCAATAGCACGGTAACCTATTCGACGATAGACAGAGTTAGAAGTAGGATTCCCCAAGTCCGTGTAGAGAATACAACGGTACCCTTCACTGAGAATTTGCTTTGAGAGACTCGCAACGCACGCACTCGCATATCCCTTGTTCCGACTTTCGGGGGGTGTATATACGAGTTGTACTCGCATCACACCTTCAACAGGTACTGTACGCGCTGCCATTGACACAGGTCCAGCACTCTCCCATAGCCAAATCTGTCCAGCAGGGACCCTGCTATCAACAATAACTGCGGCATCGATTTCTCCGACACCTATATCAGTGTAAAAGCGATGAACCCAATCAACAAGGCGTTCTCGGTCATCAGGAACTGCTTTGCGAAAGCGGCCTTCAACTGTCGTAGGGGTTTCCACTTTATCTACTCCATAAAGTCGCTGTCCCATGAACGGAGCCACTGCCGACTTTTGCCGTTCTGCCCACTGTCCCGCAAAATATGCTGCCGTCGCGGCATCTCCGACCACCCCGGGCAACTTTACGCCTGCGTCTGATATTGCATCCACCACTGGTAGCACGACTTCGGGCGCCATCGGTGTGACAACTGCGCGAAAACTCAACGGAGACTGGAAGACGACACCAACAACAGCATTTCCATCCGTCGCTATCCAGTAGCGACCGGGTTCAAAGTGCGCAACTCGAGCGTGTAAAAGCGTCAGAATCAGATTATGATGGACCGGTTTTGAACGCAAAAACACCTTCGCTTTGTTCAACACCCATCCTGCATCATCACTAAAGGAGACTTCAACTGCCATACTTATATTATATTATGAAGTTAATCTGTAGGTCAACCCGGTTTTCATTATTGCACTCTCCGAATCGCTACCTCGTTTACCGCGTGCGACTTTCTGCCCACTGGCACCGTTGTATCCAATTTTGTGCTGAAAGGACTTCTCCCAACGAAAGTGTTGTGGTCTCGGCTATTGACCGAAATGCGGTTTGGGCAGTCTCATAATCTTTTTGTTGATAAGCATTCATACCGATTAACCTCCGGGCTTCTAATATTAGTTTGCCGTGCTGTTGCGGAATCAAGCGTTCCACCGCTTGATGAAGGTATGCGTTGCTTATCTGCCACGCCTTTTCTTTCTCAAGTAGCTCACCTGTTAAGAGATAGGGCAACCAACGCTCTGGTGCTATTTGTATACATACCGATAAAAGTGCCATTTTTTCTGACACAGATTTTGACGCAACGAGTACACCCCGAAGCAGTTCACGAAGCGATCGTTCTTCTCGTATTGCACTATTCGGTTGGCTCTGGACTCTATCAGAATAAGACAACGCTGCAATTCGCTTCATACGCCGTCGCTCAAATGTCCCATATTCTGTTTCAATAGAAACGTAGGCATCCATCGCTTTTTCATGTTCGTTCTTTAGCCAATAAATATCACCTTTCAGCAGCATCGCCTCTGGACTGAATCGAGTGTCTTCCGTATTTACTATGTGTGTTGCTAATGACAGTGCCTTATCATAATCCCGCATCCGATACGCACTGTACATGAGACCTCGCAGCGTGCTCAAATTGTCGGGTTCATCTGACAACATTGTTGTAAAGGTCTCCACAGCGGTAGCAAAGTCTTTTCGATAATATGCCTGCCAAGCGACATCACGCAATGCTGCCATTTCATGGGCACAAACCTGTTCAAAGACGCTCGGTCGTTTCAGACGATACGTGGCGTAGGCGACATCATCGTCTCGCAACGGAACAGTTTCCAAAAACGCATTCCATTCCGCTTCAAGCACAAGCAAGTCTTTCGCGTAGTGTTTCACAAAATTACCGGTCGGAAAAACACCTTTAAATTTCTCTATGCCGTAGGTATCCACAAGAAAGCGCACAAAGGAACCCGCCAGCAGATAACTCCGCGAACCGGCATGTCCCCAAAAACCGATTCCCATGATGGCTGACAATGAGGGCGCGATCTCCATCTCGCGCATCGCCTTTGCCCACTGATGTGCTGTCAGTCTACCTTCACTCCAATCCGCTGCGACTGCAATCCCTTCATGAAGTCCAATCTTCAGGCTCACTTTCAGAGGCGACCACGGCACTGTAAAAACGTGTGCCAATTCGTGTTTCAAGACAGGATGCGGAAAGCCTTGGGTGTGGATATGAAACCCATGCCCGAACGGGTCTTCCACAGATGTGCTGCCCGCACCAATTAACTGCTTTTTCTGCTCAGGAGACGCGTAGACATAAGCACGGACTTTCCGAGAGAGTTCATCTCCGTCTGGCATGAGATAAGCGGACAATTGGGCATACTGAAATTCACAATCCTCAACGATATTTTCAATCTCTGCTTCAAGTGGGCGGGCGTAGAAGATTTCAAAATGTTCAGTTTCACGGAAGCCGCCAAGTTTCTGGGCAATATCCTCGCGAGTTGGACGGATGCCCAACGCGCCTGCATAGACTTGGAAACCGAGTAAACAGACGACTAACAGATACAACCAGACACGTTTTGTAAGCGAACTGAACAGTTTACGCCACCTCAACTGAGGCATCAAGTCTGTGTGTCTACTTATTTCACATAGACTGACGGTAAGCCCGAGAAATAGGAGTGCCCACAGTAGCGTTTCTGCGCGAGCGATGAGCAGTGTGCTTGTTATCGGAATAACAAAATCGTATATCGGTCCCGGAAAATATCCAAACGTTGCGTGATATGCGAATACCGGCGGATGGAATATCAGATTGATAACCACCGGAACACAAG
>VXXH01000057.1 GCA_009835515.1 Candidatus Poribacteria bacterium | reverse complement strand
GTTTTAAACCGCGCCTACAGTTACAATTTTTTCAGCGATTATGGCATCCATCCTAAAAACGATAGGATAACTTCGCGTAGTAAAGTCCACCGTTGAAACCGAAAGGTGCCGACCTTCTCGAATACGTGAATACACCCGGTGAGTCAACAATGACGTTGCCAACACTATCCTTTAAAGCACCAGCGCGTGACTGACCGATCTCGTTCAAGTCAGGCACCTGATCGAACAGATTGTTCGCGCCGATAGTCAATGAAAGCCCTTCGTTCAACTGATAATTACTCTGGATGTCGGTGAGCCATTTTCCACCATAGGTTTGGCGTGCCGGATCGTCTCCACTTCCTTCCTGAACAGTGTAGCTGCCGAAATAGCGCAAAGCACCACCGATAGTGAGGTCGCCAACAATGTAATCCGCGCTGAGGTTAATCCGCGTGTTCGGCTGCCACTCCTCAATCATAGAACGTTCCTGAGAAGGGAAAAGGGTGTCTTCACGTCCGACGAGGATTTCTGGGGCATCCACATCACCAATAACCTCAGTGTCTGCCCACGTCAATGCAACCTTCAAATTAAGCAAGGATTCGTTATCAAAAGCATGTAAGTAGCCTGCTGCGACATCAACGCCTTGTGTGCGTGTTTGTGCGACATTTGTGAACACCTGTGCGCTGCTTGCCCCCGCTGCGGCTAATTCTGTTAGGTCATCAGCACTGAAACTGCCGCTGAGAACAATGCGATCATCAATTTGAATCAGAAATCCATCGATGCTAAGCCACATCTTATCGAACGGTTTCAACACGAAACCACCGGAAACGTTGAATGCGGTCTCCTCTTTGAGTTCAGGAATACCGAGTGCCCGTGCGGCCTCGCTGTCATTGCGAAAGGTCCCGACTTCAAGTGCTATCAGTTCATCAGTATTGCCATCCTTATCAATATCGTCGGCATCCACCTTGAATTGTGTGCTAATATTGTTGAAGTAGAGTTGTTGCAGTGAAGGTGCCCGGAAGCCTGTGCTACCCGCAGCACGCACCGCAACCTGTTTCGTCAAATCGTAGCGAGCCGTTGCTTTTCCTGTGACGGTCGCACCGAAGTCGCTATACTGTTCACCGCGCACCGCTGCACCGACAAGGAGTCCTGTTCCGGGTTGTCCACTCAGGTAAGATTCAAAGTCCGCGTATCCAGCAATATTGGTTCGACTTTCGTCCACTTCGTTATCAGGTCGGAAACCGGGAAAAACTTGGATACCACTCGCGGCACCGTCTACGCCGAGTCCTGCATTAATCCATGAAAGCGGTTCGCCTGCATGGATACCGTAACCTTCTCTGCGGAATTCGATACCACCTGCAAGGTTAATGAGTGAAGACTGATAGTCCAGCGGATAAGTGACATCTAAGTTGAACGCCGTTTGCGAGAGTTCAAAGCCGCCAGCATCTGCGGAGGTTGGACTGCTGGGACCATAAGAGGCGTTCAGGGAGTTGGAAATAAGGAAGTCAAATGTGTTCAATCCGTGATTGATGCTGACATCAACATTCAGGTCAGTCGCCTCGTGTGTCCATGCCAACCCTAAGGCGAGAGAGGTATCCGCAATGTCGGTGTTAATCTCTGGCAGGAATCCGTCTGGATAAATTTCGGTGACGGTTCGCGAGGCCTGATTCGCTCTGCGATAGAAACCCGAACTATTGTTTTGACGTGAGGAGTGTCCACCAAAAGAGTAGAGTTCCAACCCCTCCGCGAGTGGGAGTCCGAAATTATAGAACCCAACTTTTTGTGTCGAGTCAGCATCTCCGATGCGGAAGTTCTGCCGTTCAAAGGTATATTCGCGCGGGTCGAACCAGACCGGTTTCTCACTTACCGTTCCATCATCATTTTCGATTTCGAGCGTGGCATCGGGCAGTCTGCCTTGATCTACATCCACCCAATCATATTGGCGTTCGCCTGTAAGTCCAGCACGGTTCGTGCGATATCTGTCGCGCCACTCGGCTGTGAGATTCAAGAAACCGGATCCGCCGACTTTCAGACCGTAGTTCGCGTTACCGTTCCATGTATCGCCATCGCCTTCGTAGGTTTGCCCCCAATAGATGTCAGCATTGCCTGTAGCGACATCGTCTTTGAGCACGATATTGATAACACCGGCAATAGCATCGGAGCCGTATTGTGCTGCCGCACCATCGCGTAGGACTTCAATCCGCTCAATCGCCGCTGACGGAATCGCATTGAAGTCTGTCCCGGCAGTGCCGCGACCCACCGATGTGTTAACGTGCAGCAATGCGCTCTTGTGGCGACGTTTGCCGTTAACAAGCACAAGCGTTTGGTCGGGGCCTAAGCCACGCAGCGTTGCCGGACGTAGCGCATCTGTACCGTCACTAATCGTTGAACTTGAGAAATTGAAGGAAGGAACTAACATCTGAAGCACCCGACCGGTTTCGGATTGACCGGTAAGGCTCAGCTGCTCTCTGTTGACAACCTCTATCGGCACGGGTGCTTGCAGTGCGCTTCTGCCTATACTACGGGTACCCACCACTACAACCGCATCCACCGTTTGGATCGGAGCAAGTACCACCGTCACTTCGGTCTGCCCAGCAGTCGTATTCAGTCGCTTACTTGAAAATCCGATGGCTAATACGGTCAGCGACTGCGCACCTGTCACGTCGCTAAACATAGCGTTTCCAGATGCATCCGTTGTCTGTTCTTGGCTCCCAATCTGTACTCTTGCTTCTGGAATAGCGTTCCCATTTTGATCTTGAACGATTACCGTGAGTGCTTCAGCACTCACAGCCATTGGCATCACTAAGACAATTC
>VXXH01000365.1 GCA_009835515.1 Candidatus Poribacteria bacterium | reverse complement strand
TGAACACATTGTGTTACAGATTACTGAGGAGAAAACGGATAAAGGTGTTAGCGAGAAAGGCATAATGGCAGACTTGCTAACTTGGCTACGTTCAAGGGTGCGATTTTTTTTATAATTGTGGGGTGATTTTGCTTGTTTAGTGGGTAAATTATTGAGATGGCAAGAAAGGATTTATGGTAAAACAAAAAGACAAACGCTACATTGAAGAAACTTTCCCAATCAAAGAAGTGTCCGAAAATTCTGTCCGGGAACGAAACAAAAAACGAGGACACATTAAAATGCTTCACAACTGGTGGGCGCGGCGACCACTTGTTACATCACGCGCCACTGTTTATGCCGCGTTGACCTCTGCCCCTACGGATGAATCTACTGAGGAGTGGAATAAGAAACGTGATTTTATTATCAACCTCTCAAATTGGGATAATTCTCTGGATCATTCGTTAATTCAACGCGCGCGCGAGGACATTCTAGAAGCCAACCAAAACAAACCACCCAAAGTTCTTGATCCTTTTGGAGGCGGTGGAGCGATTCCATTAGAGGCACTTCGACTCGGTTGTACAACCTATTCTAGTGATCTCAATCCTGTGGCGGTCCTAATTCAGAAATGCACGCTCGAATACCCACAAATATACGCCAGACACACAGGTGAAACAGATGCAGACGTATTTAAGCTTCGCTTGCGAGAAGATGTCGAAAAAATGGGAAGGTGGGTCCTTGAAGAAGCGAGAAAAGATCTGGAGATTTTTTATCCTTTAGAGGCAGACGGTTCACTTCCTACTGGTTATATTTGGGCGCGAACTATTCCATGCCAAAACCCAACCTGTGGGGTAGAGATTCCGCTAATGCGTTCCTTCTGGCTTGTGAATAAGCCCAAGACAAAAGCGAGGACAAAGGTCGCCCTTTATCCTTATGTTGAGAATGGACGCGTTGAATTCAAGATTGTTGGTGACGGCTACGCTCCAATGCCAGAAGATTTTTCCTCGAGGAAGTACACTATCAAAGCTGCTGTAGCAGAGTGTCTTGCCTGCCGTGGGACAGTGCCAGCAGAAAAGACTCGACAACTGTTTCAGGAAGGACAAGCAGGGGAAAGGCTCATTGCTGTTGTAACGCACAAACCTGGTGTGAAGGGTAAACGTTATCGTGTGGCGACAGACGATGATCGAATTCACTTTGCGCTCGCTGAGAAAGCCCTTGCAGCGAAACGAGAAAAGTTAATACTGCAGTGGGGCATGGATCCAGTACCTGATGAGCCTCTACCTCCTAAAAATAGTCATAGAGCTGTTGGGAGCCAACTTCCATTGTATAACTTTGAGAACTGGGGTGATTTGTTCAATGCTAGGCAGAATTTAGCAATGATTACTCTCATTGAAAAGGTGCGATTGGCATATCACAAGATGGTAACGGATGATGGTACGTACGCGAAGGCAGTGGTGAGTTATTTGGCTTTAATCTTAAGCCGCCATTCTGGTTATAATGCGAAATTGTGTTGGTGGGAAGCGGAAGGAGAAAGATGTTTCAATGTGTTTGGAAGGCAAACACTTGCGATGGTTTATGATTATTCAGAGCAAAATCCTTATGGTATTTTGACGGGGCATTGGTTAAGTCAAGTTGAGAACGCTTGCGAAGTTATTACAAATTTAAGCTCAACGCTTTTTCAGCAAAGTGTTCATGTAAGCGAATCCTCAGCCACCAACCTAGAGTATCGTAGTGAATTCTTTGATGCAGTTTTCACGGATCCACCGTACTATGACAATGTACCGTATTCATACCTCTCAGACTTTTTCTATGTTTGGCTAAAGCGGGCGTTAGGAGAAGTCTATTTAGAACTTTTCTCTACACCGCTGACCCCTAAAAGAAATGAGGTCGTCAAATATTCAAATGTACCTGCTGAATTTACGGATGGAGATGATTACTTTGAAACTCTCCTCAAAAAATCCTTTCAGGAGATATGTCGCGTTCTGAAACCTAATGGCATTGCAATTGTTGTTTATGCCCATACATCCACTGAAGGATGGGAGACATTGATAAATTCGTTGTTGGACTCTGGACTAGTTATGACGGGAGCTTGGTCCCTCCATACGGAACAGACATCACGTTTAAGTGCGAATGACACTGCTGCCCTTGCTTCCTCGATTTACATTGTTGCTCGGAAGATGGACCGTGAAGAAACGGGATTCTATAATGATGTCAAAGCGGAGATGGTAATGCAGCTCAATGAAAAACTTGACCCTCTTTGGGAAGAAGGGTTGTGTGGAGCAGATTTTGGTATTGCTGCTATTGGTGTTGCACTTCCGATTTTCGGCAGGTATGAGGAAGTAATGGTTCGTGAGAGTGGAGAGATTATTCGGGCAAAACGCTTTCTTAAAGATGTGCGCGAACTCGCCTGCAACTATGCCGTGGAGCAGATAAATCACAACGGTTTCGCCAACGAGTTAAACCCATTAACGCGTTTCTATCTCTTCTGGCGAAGGGATTATGGAACTGCGCGCATCCCTTTTGACGACGCGCTGAAGTTGGCACAATTTTGTGGTTTGGACCTTGATCAAGAATTGGTTAGAAAAAAGAACTTTATCGTAAAAGAGAAGAAATTTGTCCGCGTCCTCGGTCCACAAGACAGGGACATGATAGAACTCAACGGAGCAAGTGAAATGATTGATGTTCTACACTGTGTTCTATTGCTGTGGGCGAAGGGGCAGCGAGATGAAATGCATCGTGTTCTTGCAGAAAGCAAATTCGCTGAAAGTGAGGCCTTCGCGCGTGTTGCACAAACTATTTCCGTAACGTTGCAAGA
>VXXH01000441.1 GCA_009835515.1 Candidatus Poribacteria bacterium | reverse complement strand
CTACTATAACATGCTTCGTCGAAAATTTTCTATAATTTTATCGGTCTTAATAATACTGTTGCTGAGTATCGGATGTGAAAAGGAAAAGCCGTTGCCTGATATGCTACGTTTAGAAGTGGATACACGCAACGCACGGCCACTTCGCCACGCGCTTTACGGTTTCAACACGAACATGATCAGTGGTGATTACGGCTATCTTGATCCCGATTTCGTTGAATTAACCAAAGTGCTTGCCCCAAAGACCTTGCGGTTTCCCGGCGGCACAGTCGGAAATTTCTATCACTGGGAACCGGGCGGCTTTTTTGAGAATGAAATGGCATCAACTCTGAATCCGAGACTGAATCAACGCAATAAAGGAAATTACGTCAAACTCCAAAGACGGCGGAACGGTAAAATTCTTTTCGACGATTTTATGCAGTTGTGTAACACCCTAAATATAACGCCTGTCGTCGTTGTAAATTTATGGACAGGTAGTCCAGAGGAGAGTGCTGCGTGGGTCAATTATGCCAAAGACAAGGGATACGAAGTTAAACACTGGGAACTCGGCAACGAGTACTATCTACCGCATTATCTTAACAAATACCCTACCGTCGAAGCCTACATAGCGGAAGCCAAGAAACATACCGCGGCGATGAAAGCCGTTAACCCGGATATAAAAATATCTGTTTGTGCTACGCCGATCGGATTCCACAAAGAGGGTTGGTTGGTAAAAACACAGCAACGGGAATGGGATAAGGGTCTCGCAGCGGATACCAGTTTTTATGATGCCTACACTGTTCATGTCTACGCGTACAAGGCTGTCCGAAAAAAAGAGATTGAGGAGATGCGAGGTTACCTGATGGGGTGGATTCACTTTGCTGTCCCCGAGGCACTTGCGTACTATGAAAAATTGTTTCCAGAGAAAGAGATGTGGATAACTGAGTGGAATATCGCTAATCCTGCCAACCGTGTTGCGAATACCCAACTCCATGCAATGTACGTCGGCGACTTTTTTCTAAAAATGTTAACGCTGCCTAATGTTACACAAGCGAACTTTCATGTTATTGCTGGTCCCGGCAAAGGATTCCCCGTGTTTTCGCCGATAACACCTCCGAAATCCGGCACCTTTTGGAAATATGGTGGTGAACCAGAATCGGATTTCGGAGACACAATCCGCCGTGCTGTCTATCCGGCTTTTCAACTTATCGGTGAAGCATTCTCATCCGCCGACACACAGTTCACGCTATCAGTCAAAAGCCTGTCTCTGCTCACCGGCACTATGGAATATCAGGGGAAACAGATGCCCGGTATTCAGGCACAAGTGATCGGCGGAAAAGCGGCAGAGCACCTTGTGATTCTCATCAGTAATCGCACAAGCGACCAGCACACACCACAACTTTTCATTGATGGCAAACATTATAAAGGCAGCGTTACCTATCGTTATGTTGCCAATGAGAGGCTTAGGGCAACGAATGGGGGCAATGCCGAGATGAAGGGGTCCGGTGAAATCGAAGTCCGTATCCAAGAATGGGCTGGAAAGGCAACAGAATTCACTGTACCTAAAAACAGTTTCGGAATCCTCAAAATAGCGAAATAGCCATCAGCCTTCGTAGTGGTTGAGGGACTTAACTCCTACCGACTGTGGCAGGTGAAACGTTTTGTCTACCACAAGTGGGTTACTGATAACTGACAACTGATAACCGATAACTATTAAAAATATGATATTTGTTGTAGGGAATAGCCGCAGCGGAACAACGATGATGGGACGTATATTAGGGAAACATCCAAGTGTTTACACCTTCGGTGAACTCCACTTTTTTGGTCAATTGTGCGCGCCACCATTTTCATCGGAATTGGATGAAAAAACCGCAGAGGAACTTGCTGCCGAGTTGCACTGTATTCAACGCGAGGGGTATCGTACACATGGAAACTCGCGTCGGTTCTTGGGCGAGGCACAAGCGTTTCTTGAGCGTTTAACTACATATCCAGATACATCGGCATCTCTCTTTGAAGCCTTTCTCTACCATGAGGCAGCTGAGAACAATAAAACTATACCTTGCGACCAAACGCCACGTAATGTCTTTTACATTGCGGATATCCTTGAACTTTACCCAAACGCACGGGTTATTAACATGATTCGCGACCCGCGCGACGTGCTGCTATCCCAGAAAAGGAAGTGGAAACGCCGATTCCTCGGTGGAAGTGATCTGCCTATAAAAGAAATGCTTCGTGATTGGATGAACTACCATCCAATCACTATTAGCCATATTTGGCGCACTGCTGTTAACGCAGCGGATCGGTTTTTACAGCATGACCGAGTTGTCTCTATCTACTTTGAGGAACTCTTGGCACGCCCCGAAATGATAGTCAAATCCCTTTGTGATTTTGTAGGTATTACTTACGTTGATGAGATGCTCCAAGTGCCGCAAGTCGGCTCTTCCGTCGCCGAGGATCAACCTCAGCAACTCGGGATCAATCCGCATCGAGCACACAGTTGGCGGGACGGTGAACTCAGTTCCGCTGAAATTTACCTCAACCAGCGTATAACCGCAGCCCTTATGAGGAAACATAACTATATGCCTGTATCAATACTACCAAATATTGCAAGTTTGGTGCTGCATCTACTTACATTTCCCATAAAATTAGCAGGCGCATTTTTCTTTAATCTTGACCGGATGAAAAACATCCGTGAAACCCTAAAAAGACGTTTGTAATCTGGATGTCAGTATTCGCTATATGGTTAGAGGGAGAACTTGACACACCCCGGACCCTCTTTAACTGATAACTGACAACCGAAAACTGAAAACTATTATAT
>VXXH01000730.1 GCA_009835515.1 Candidatus Poribacteria bacterium | reverse complement strand
TGAATACACACTGCGCTACAAAGTGGTCAGGTTGATTGAGATAGATGGACAATCCGTTTTGGAAATGCAGGCACCTGGACTCCTCCCTTTCACACCGCTGATGAAATCTCCAGAAGGGATGAAGCCAAATCGTTGGTTGGAAAAATGCGTTGACGTAACAGCGTCAGCGATCACAGACCAGCATACACGGGATACCTTATTGGCAGCATTAGGTGTTTTTAGCGGTTTGGTTTACGAACCACAATTCATTAAACAACTTTTACCGGAGGGCATCATGCAAAAATCTCCTTTTTTCCAACAATATATTGAAGAAGCAAGAGAAGCCGCGAAACAGGAAGGTCTTGAACAAGGTCTTGAACAAGGTCTTGAACAAGGTCTTGAACAAGGTCTTGAACAAGGCGAGAGAAGAGGCATGATCGAAAGCATCATCACATTGCTTGGGGTACAATTCAAGACTGATGCTGTTCATGCTTTAAAGCCAGCACTTGAATCTATAGACGATATGCAGGATCTCAAACAAGTGCTACTTACAGTTCCGAAATCTGACAGTCTCGAAGCGTTCATGCAATCTCTCAATAGGTAGAAATCTAAGCAATTAACCGGTATACTTACAAAATGTTCCAGGGGAGGAAAATGCGGCATCTGGTAACACTCGACGATTTGTCGAATTTTGAAATTGAACAGATTTTTCGACTCGCAGCGGGCATGCAGTCCCAACAAGAGACATGGGCAGGCATCTGCCGAGGTAAATTGCTCGCAACGCTCTTCTATGAACCGAGCACACGCACCCGACTCTCGTTTGAGAGTGCTATGGAACGGCTCAACGGGAGGACTCTCGGCTTCTCTGATCCGCGTGCAACCTCCACAGCTAAAGGCGAAACGCTTGCCGATACCGCACGGATGGTAACAAATTACGCCGACATCATCGTCGTGCGACATAATTGGGCGGGTTCGGCACGGGTTATTGCACAGCACGCACATGTTCCGGTCATCAACGGTGGTGACGGCAGTCACACACACCCAACACAGGCACTCGCCGATCTCTATACAATTATGCGGCGGAAATCGCAAATACAAGGGTTAACTGTCGGTATCTGCGGGGATCTTCAATTTGGACGGGCGGCACACTCCTTTTCCCTTGCCGTCGCGCGATTCGGTGCGAACCTGATTCACATCGCGCCGAAACCTTTACAGATGCCCCCTTGGATGCTTGCCCAACTCGAACAGTGTCACGGACAAAAACCGCTTGAGGTAGAAAGCGTAACAGAGGTGATTGATAAACTTGATGTTATCTACGTCAACCGACTTCAAGAGGAACGACTTCCAGCGAATATGGATGCTGCAGCCGTCCGAGGAAGTTATCTGCTGAATGCCGCAGTCATGAAAAACGCTAAGCCTGACGCGATGATTATGCACCCGCTCCCCCGCGTCAACGAACTCGCCTATGAGTTAGACGACGACCCACGTGCCGATTATTTTGAGCAATCGGCGAACGCTGTCCCGGTTCGGATGGCACTGATCGCCAGCCTCATGGGACTGGAACAACTCATCTTAACACAACCTCCGAAGCGAGACATCGCGCCTGCTACAAAATCGTGTGAAAACACAAATTGTGTCACCAACCACGAGACCTATCTAACGCCTGAGCGTGAAACGTTTGATGCGACTGTTGAGTTACACGCTTGTGCCTACTGCGGAAATCTTGTATCTTGAGATAATAGATTCACTTAGCTTCTGTGGCTTCGCCGGTTCGTAGCGGCTCCTTCTCAAGGATCACCATCTCTGTCATACGCCAGAGTAAATCGCCAGGACCGACAGCATGCCATTGTCCATTTACAAACGTCATGATAGCACTATCTTTCTTTTCCGGTGAGAGGGTACTGCGCGGAAAACTGTGCTTGGCTCCCCAATTCTCATAAGTGAGCGGTTCACCGTTCTGCCAGACCCATTCCCCTTCTTTTTCGGCATCGCTGAGTCCGATCCAATAGAGATGATTCCTAAAGAGTCCTGATAGCCATTCCTGCTCTGCTTTATCGTTAATTGTAACGAGATACGCGCCTGCCGCAGTGGCTATGTCTTTTGCCTCGTCAAGAGTCCTGCACCAAACCTCCGTATAGGCGTGTCCATTTGTGGGATTGACTACCCAGGCATATTTCTTTTTCGGCGCAGGTGTTGATTGCGTTGGTGCGGCAGCAGGTGGTGCCACGCCATCAAGCGTCAAAATCAAGTTGTCATAGCGCATACCTTCTTTAATCTCAAACGGTTCCGATTTCGCTGACAGTCCCTTATACCTTACTGAGAGCTCGCAGGTTGAGAACACATCAAAGTTATCAATATACTGCACAAAATATCCTTCGGCATCCGTGGTGACTCCTCCGCTTGACATGCCGCCCGTCTTGATGACCCTGACAATAGAAGTATTAGTTAACGGTTTGCCATCTTTAAAAACAACTCGCGCTATTATCCGGACCCGCGGGCGGACAGTGACGACTACATTTTTGATATGGCTGCCCGGTTTAATACTAAACCTGATATTGTCGAAAGGCGGAGGCCTGTCCTGATAAAGCGTTATCCCTTCGATTTTGATTGAGACAATCTCATCGTCTGGTTCAAAACGGGATGTCGGTTTTTTATTTCCCCTGGGCGGCTGCACTGGAATCAGGATTTGAATCGGTTCCGCGGGAACATTGGTGAATGTGAAGGCTCCGTTCTCATCAGTTTTTAATTTCTCTAAATTTAATTTCTCTATAGGAAATGCTGAAAGAAAAGTAGATGCTGAAAGAACAACGATAAA
>VXXH01000744.1:1778-2798 GCA_009835515.1 Candidatus Poribacteria bacterium | reverse complement strand
GATATACGAGTTTAACAGAAAAGGAGAAATGTGACAAGCGTGTGGATGAGTCTTTTTTATTGAATCGTATAGAAAAATATGATAAATTGAAAAAAAGTCCTACACTATGAATTGACCCATGCTGACCCAAGAAATGATAGCCGACGTGCCATCGGATCCGGGTGTCTACTTTTTTCGTGGTGCGACGGGGACGATCCTCTATATCGGCAAAGCGAAATGTTTACGGAAACGGGTGCGCTCTTATCTCCATAAAACGAAGAACCGCCCAAGCAAAATCAAACGGCTTATCCGATGGACGACAGATGTCCGGTATCAAATTTGCCGTTCAGAACAGGAAGCCCTCTTCCTTGAATCGCGACTGATCCAAGAATATCAACCCTCCTATAACACCGCTCTGAAATATGGAAGGACATCTTGGTACATTCGGATAGACGTTGGAGAGGCTTTTCCGCGCCTTGATCGTGTGTCCGAAACACAACCAGAAGATGGTGCGAGATATTTTGGGCCGTTGTCGAGTCGGCGCTGGACAGATGAGGCGATTGACGTTTTACAGCGGATCTTCCCGGTTCGCACGTGCGAAGGTGAGATTACACCAATTCCGGGGTTTCGCGCCTGTTTTCAGTATGACTTAAAACGGTGTGATGCACCCTGTGCAGCACTCATTACGCGCGAACGCTATGGAGAGATGATTACAGACATCATTGATTTATTGGATGGGGAGTATGAAAAAGTGCAGATGCGTCTGGTTTCCAAACGGGATCGTGCGTCAGAGGCACTTCAATTTGAGCGCGCGGGTGCGTTGCAGAAGCAACTCCAACGGATCCAAAAAGTCTTTACGTTCTTAGATGTGCATCGGCGGTAAACTAACGGCATCAGTATTTTACTGTTTTTCTGGGATTGTGAAAGCGTGTCCCATTCCCCAGGGTTTATCGCCGATCCACCTGTTTCAGAAATTGTGGGATCAACGGAAGGATCAAGTGGCTGTTCAGATTCTTCATTCTTATCGCCGCAACCGACAAC
>VXXH01000744.1:0-1768 GCA_009835515.1 Candidatus Poribacteria bacterium | reverse complement strand
ATTCCCCTCCATTTCAAATATGCTCAGTAAAGTATAAAAAAAAGCGGTGGACAAGGCATCCACCGCTCTGATTTCACTAAGGTTACCAAGGTTCATTGACAGATGAGCCGCCGGGCGGGATGTCAACATCAGCCATATGGTCGTGGTCTACGCGTCGCCTTTGACCGGTCGGATCGGTGTAAAATGCGACCGACTCTTGGGTACACCATGCACTGCTTTTGTTGTTACGTTCAGTATAGTGTCTGAATGTGCCAGAACGGGATGTCCCAAAAAATTGTGAGCCTTGAAAAGCATAAACCTGAAAATGTGGTGCTGCACCGGGCACAGAAATACGTTGGGTACATTGTCCAATATAAAGGTTATCACCCTCTATGTCTGAAGGTGTTGAAAGCGAAGTGCTGCCATACGTCCAATACTCCGTATAGTCGCCGAAAATATCTTGACCGATACTGCTAACACCTGCGGAAGAATGCACCATCACATACAAATATCCGTGATTCTGGTAATTGTGCGTCATTCCGTGTTCCGACATGAACACAAACATGACGAGAATTAGAGCGATAGATAATGCGATCTTCATTCTTGCAAACATATTTTTATCCTCCTATGGTATGACATTTGGAACTTAGAGATCGAGAAAACTAAAAGGTTCAATACCTTCAGACATATCTTTTACTGTTATGCCAGGGGGCGTACCGCCGTTTTTTATCAACTCCATATCTTCTTCAGATATAAAGCTTCCAGTTACGGATATAGATGTCCCTGTTTCCGTTTGCTGTACATCCACATATACAGTATCCGGGAAATTCGGGTATATCCTACCATTGGATGAATAAGCGATACCTGTAAAATTTTGCCCCATTTGCCACAACTTTATACCGACCCGTTGCATTAATTCAATACCGCGCTCACCATCAGGATGCGCTTGAGCATAATGGGCGCGGTCTTCGTCAGATAAAGTCCAGATCGGTTGCCAAGGATAGTCTGCGGGTACTTCTGGATAGGGACCATAACCAAACGGCGATTCAGCCTGAATTCCCTCATTTTCAGCGTGTATAACTTCAGTTTCACCCAACGGATCATTGAAGCTTCCGAAGTCATTGAGGCGGTGCGGTAAATCCACCGGTTCAATATGGATCGCGTCTTGTGTTATTTCCCCTGTTTCGGATAGGCGACCCGCCCGCGTATCCTGTTGCGTATTTGACGTTTTTTCTGTGCGGTTTTCCGTCTTGGGTAGAGGTGTTGTTGCTTTGTAAATGACGATAGGTGCCTGCGGTTCTCGGTTCAAGTATCCGAAGTATATGACAACGGTCAGTGTCAAACCTATCAATATAGTAAAGGCAGTGATCTTCTTCATTTGACAACACCCTTTACAACTGAAAATTGATAAAACTGTTTCCTTCGCATTTAATGCTCCTTTTCATCTTGACGTGTAGAGACTTCCGTATAGATTGATAGGTACAGGCTTCTTGAAAAAACAGAAGCGCGGGGTTCTCCGCACTCCCGTCGTCACGCTATCACTCTCATTTATGGGTAAGCGAACTTAACGTAACCGTAAATTGTTTATGTTCCACGAGGCAGCACCAAGATTGCTGATTTTCACGATGTCTGTAAGTCTGCATTCAGGACAATAAATTTTCAGCGATAAATGCACAAGACACCGACGCATTTTCACTGAGTGCTCTTTCAGCATTTCGTTTCTTTTTTTAAAATGCTCGTGATGCTTTTTCGTACCCGTATTTTGTAGAGCATCAACAATATACATCAC
>VXXH01000577.1 GCA_009835515.1 Candidatus Poribacteria bacterium | reverse complement strand
CGATTAATGTTAATAAGTTTGGTAGCACTGCTACCGTTTATGGGCGGTTGTGGCGAAGAGGACAACCCCATTGTTGATGATGATCACGACCACGAACACGACCATGATGCCCCCCTTCACGCCGATGTTGATGGCTTTGTTTTGGAAGTCAATGAGGTGGAGGTCTATCGTCAGTTTCAAGGCACCCATACCGGCGGCCTCACCGTCAACGTTGGTGAAGAGATTGAGGTACATGCCGTATTTCTTGATGCAGACGGTCACGAAGCCCACCTCGATGAAGTAGAAGCCGTGGATGAACATGGACATGAGGAAGAATTCGCCTTGGGCTTGTCGGGGTACGATTCCGCTATTATCGAGATCCATCTGGACCACGATGAACACGACCACGATGACGACCAAGATGACGACCATGATGACGACCATGATGACGACCATGATGACGACCATGATGACGACCACGATGAACACGGTGAAGAGTTACCGTTTGGACTTGAGGGATTGAAGGCAGGCAAAACGGAAATCAAACTTCAACTCCTTCACGGGGATCATCCAGATTTCACGGGAGCACTTCTGATACCGGTAACTGTTCAATAAGGGGAATCCCATGTTAAGCACTTGTGCTTGTTCACATAGGTCTCCCACGGTAGGGATGCTTAAAAAGCGTCCCTACTTATTCGTGTTGGTGTCTGGGATAATAGTATGTCTATTGTGCTATCTCAAGGATTCCGAAAGTGCCTCGAACACAACGTGGTCTCTGGAAGGAGAGGTTGTTGAAACACAGAGCAGCACTCGACTCAACGGGGTTACGGTCCGGATTAAGGGACTTGAGAGGCGCGTCCGAACCGATGCAAATGGTCGGTTTAAGTTTGACACAGTGCCAGAAGGACAGCAGACGCTGCAGATCCTGAAAGTCGGTTATCAGCGGTTTGAACAAGTAATTGATGTCAATGCCTCCACGCCTTATCTCAAGATTGCACTGGAGGCATTGTCCTTTCAAATGCAAACCATCAGGGTACACAGTTCAAATCGCGCGCTTTCACAGTTTGAGGAAACAACCGACTTAGTATTGGATGAAGAGGAACTCCAAAGACGGTTAGGGATGACCTTGGCGAACACGTTGGCAGATGAGATGGGCATTTCACAACGGATGATGGGACGGGCAATTGCGCGCCCCGTTATTCGTGGATTGGGCGGTGACAGGCTGCTCATCCTTGAAAACGGCGAGCGAACAGGCGATAAATCCGCCTCCAGTGCCGACCATGCCGTATCCATTGATCCGACGACTGCCAAGGGCGTTGAAATTACGCGCGGTCCCGCAGCACTCATTTACGGCTCAAGTACGTTGGGCGGTGTTATTAATGTCAAAAGCAATCACATACCGCAAATTCTACCGAGACGGCTTGATATGCATCTAACCTTCCAAGGTGAATCTGTCAACTCAGGTTTGACCGGAACGACAGGTTTTACGTTCCCAATGGGTGATTTTGCGGGCAATGTAGAATGGAATCGGCGCCTTGCATCTGACATACAAACGCCGATAGGTGTACTCGAAAACACCGCCCTTTCAAATGTTAATTTTTCAGGCGGTGCTTCCCTGATTAAGCCGTGGGGTTTCATCGGTGCCTCTGGAAGCAGTTATCGCTCAGATTACGGCGTTCCCGGCTCACCAGAGGGACATATTAACGGGGTCAACATCGAACTTGACAAGCAACGTTATGAAGGACAGATGGAGTACCGCTTCAATACAACAATACTTGAAAAGGTAAAACTCCAGACTGCCTATACGCGATATCAGCATCAAGAATGGGAGTCCAACGGGAGACTTGGTGTCGAATTCGGTCTGTTAACCTACAATGTCTCAGCGATGGCGCATCTATTAGACAACGCGATTGCAGGTGTTTGGTGGGAATACCGAGACCATGCCACAGACGGATTTTACTGGACCCCGCACACCCGTGAGTTCGCATTGGCAGGATTTTATCTAAACCAGCGTAACTTCGACAAACTCACCTTACAGGGGGCTATCCGCTACGATCTTAGGCGTTCGGAACCGTTTAGACCTGGGGCGGTTGTCCGAGCCGGAGCCGTCCAACGCCGCGATTTCAACGGTTTCTCCGGGGCTGCCTCTGGAATTTACCATTGGACGGATAGGCTGAGTACCGGGGCTACCCTGATGAAAACGTTTCGCGCACCCGGGATCGAGGAACTTTTCAGCGATGGTCCCCACTTGGCTGTCTATTCCTATGAAATTGGCAATGCAGAACTGGGACCCGAAAACGGGTACGGCACTGAACTCTTCGTCAAATACGCAGACGACAGGTTCAGACTCAATCTCGCGCTTTTCAGGAATCAGATACAGAACTATCTCGTTCCGACGAATAGCGGTGAAAAAGAGTGGGGCAGCGGCGCAGCAGGATGGTTGTGGATTTATCAATACATGGGACACGACGTTGTAATGGATGGGGCTGAAATCCAAATAGGCGGTGAGGTACTGCCGCAGGTACATCTTCAACTCAATATGAGTTACGTCAACGGAACAATTCAAACCAATGGGCGACCGCTGGAGCGTGTCCCACCCCTCAACGGTAAATTCGTCATCAGTTATACGCCTGCCCCGTTGCATTTGTATGTCGCGTCCCGTTTTTCAGGCAGCCAGACCCGGCTCGGTGAATTTGAGGAACCGACAGACAACTATCTCGTCTATGATATCGGGAGCTATCTCAATTTTTCGTGGTGGCAGCTTGAGAACATGGTCGTTTTCGAGATTGAAAACCTCTTTGATATAACGTATCGCGAACAT
>VXXH01000273.1 GCA_009835515.1 Candidatus Poribacteria bacterium | reverse complement strand
CGTTTATAACTTCTCGTTCATACTCTATCGGGACCACATCGTAAGTACGATAATTTTGTTCTCGAATGACGACTCTTCCCTCTTGGGCTTCTTCTCCTGCATAATTGTCTTGTGGCTTTTTGCCAAAAATGAGATCGCTGTGAATTGCTTTTGAGAGTTCGGTGTGCATAAGTTCTGGACATTCTTGATAAACATCATTCACCCACCTGCATGCCTCAGGAAACGTGTACAGGTTGCCAATTACATTCCATGATTTCTGTAAGATATCAGGTTCGTAAGGCAAGCACGCTTTTTCATCTTCGTAAGGTGGCATTAAATAAAGTCTATAGGTGCTATGGTCTATATTCCTCTCCGGATCGCATGTTCTACAACGTTCATACCCGCACGGGGCATCAATTTTCCATCCGTTTCGGTGCAACCTCCCGCCACGTTGAACAATTGAGTCAATCGGCGCAATTTCAGAATACATCACATCTGCGCTAATGTCCAAACTGAGCTCGCTCACTTGAGTTGATACCAGCACGCAGGCATCTGAACCCTTAAATAGTGAACGTATAATTTTTTCTTTTTCAACGCGATGTTTGCCAATAAAACCGGAATGATAGCAGATTAAGTTTTCACTAATTCCCTGATCCTTCAAGGCAAGATAGACGTTTTTCGCTCGGTTGACCTGGTTGACGAAGATAATCTGTCGTTTGCCTTGATTCTGATCAACCAAATTCACAAGTTCTGGTGAAATCGTGTTTTCCTCATCCAGCGGCGTGTTGTGAAGTTTGACTATCTCAAAAGGAGTCTTGAGTTTTGATGTGTCTCGGATTACCGCTCGTGCTTGTTGGAAGGGGTACTTTTCAGGATAGTTGAAACGTTTCCGTATGGCATCTGGAATAGTAGCTGTCATTACGAGATGCGGGACTTTTAACCGCGTTAGGTGGCGCATTGCCGTTGCGATTGCCTCAATCGTCCGCCCTTGATAGTAGTGTACTTCATCGAAAACAACAAGAGAAGATGCGATATTGAAAAATGCGCGATCGGCGTACTTGTAGCCGTGATATAGACTCATCAACAAATGATCGACTGTTGAGATTGTAACAGGTTTGGCATAGAAATTATTCTCAAATTCTTGTGCTTTAACATTCTCATTCGTATCTTCCGCTTCCACTTGTGTTTCATCATCTGAGAATTGTGTTAGAAATTGTTCTGAATCACCGTGTATAATGCCAACTAATTCTTCAGGAATATCGTATCCATCTGGACTAACCAAGTCACGATACAAATTATTTGCTGTGAATTTCGTTGGCAGTGTGAGGATGATTCGCTCAATTTTATTTTCCTTTAACAACTTCTGG
This sequence comes from Candidatus Poribacteria bacterium, assembly GCA_009835515.1. Taxonomy (GTDB): domain Bacteria; phylum Poribacteria; class WGA-4E; order WGA-4E; family WGA-3G; genus WGA-3G. The sequence continues at coordinate 1,461 of VXXH01000273.1, read as the reverse complement.
GCAAAAAGTAGTGCCGCGGCAGTTTTACCTTCACCACATCCCGCATTCAGAATCAATCTGTCTGAATCAGATGCTACAATTTTGCGTTGCATCTCATTCTGATCCGTACCTTCCGGTAAAAATGATAACAATTTTAACGGCGTATTGTCGTAAAATGGAAATTTATCATTGATCAGTAAAAGTTGACCACGTGTGAGATTTCTACCGTGGGAGCTACCTTGTGAACTATCTTTAGGTTCATTCTTACTTGCGCAGTTATCGGATGCTGTTAGTATGTTGAGGATGAGGGTGTAGAGAACTTTGAATTGTAAGTCGGGATCATTTCGCACGTCAGTTTTGAATTTGTCAAGAAATTTACAGAATGGATTGAACTGTAGTTGTGGCTTTTGCCATTGGGATATTTTGAAGTCAGGTTCAATTGTATAAAAACAAGCGAAATGTTCATTGAGATATGGTGGTATATCAACACTGTGCCGATATCTCTCTTCAGGAAAAGAACCGTTGTGGAGCATTTGCGTGTGGTGTGCTAAAATAGCGAAGAGAGCAGCAAGTTTTGGGCTTTTCTCAAATTCCCGTACGTCTAAACTCATCGCGCCGATGGCAAAAGATGGGAGTGCATGTGTAACTGGTTTACCTTTTCCTTTTATATACGCTTGCCACTGATTTGATGCCTTACCGATGTCATGAAACCAAACTGCAAAGTGAATGCAATGCCGGACTTCTTCCCAACTCCAGCTGTGTTTCTCACAAAAATTTCGGAAAAACGGTTCTCGGCGAAAGAGCAGTTCGTCACAAACTGTCAAACAGTCACGGGTATGTCCAAGCAACGTTTGATTTGATTTACCAAGAATTTCCATTGAAAACGATATTTCTCCCTTCAATTGAATATGCTAATTTCGGTTCGCTTAATTGGATGCCTTCCTTCTCAGGTGGAATAGAGTAGAGTTGCTGTTCAACGTGCCAACTTTTACCTTGTTTTACAAATCGGTTTGGGACTTTTACCAACCGACAACCTTGTTTCAGTCCTGGGATTATTGAATGAATACGATCTGCAAGAGTCGGTTCAACTTCAATAATACGTGGTGAAAGTACATCAACAAGATCATCAGATTCACCCAAATAAAGGGGCCAGTGCGGAGATAGTAAAGCTTGGCATCCTTCAATTAACTGATCTTCTGGTGCCTTAAAATAAACCGTGTATTGAACACCAATCATTTTCTGTCGCATAACTGTTATCTTGTAAAAAAATGCCTTACCAAATTCATCTTTTGCTGCATCCGCTTTGCTCCGTTTTCTTCATAGATTTTCAAAATTTTACTGAAGGTCTGAATTGATTCTCCACTTGACTCAATGACAAGAGAAACTTGCCATTTATCTCGGTCATCACTCCAGTCTTGTGGCATGCCGCGTGCTGCATTTAACATGCCATAAAGCGTAGTTGGGGGCGGGAACGGATAAGTT
>VXXH01000437.1 GCA_009835515.1 Candidatus Poribacteria bacterium | reverse complement strand
ATTTATGAGAAATATCTGGATGAAATGTGTCTATATCCTGATATTGCAGTTTTTTTTGGTCTCTGTTGCATTGTCAAACACGTTGACAGTTGATGAAGCGGGGAATGTTCTCGCGGAAACGGATCGCTATGTGGCACGCTTTGAAAATGGTGTGCTAATGCATTTTCACAATAAACTCACCAACGAAACCTATACACAAGGTGATATTCTGGGGAACACGCAGATAAAAGCGGGTAGAGGCTTCGGAACAGAAGAATTCGTTCCCGAAATAAAAAAAGGACCTTCACCGCTTGAATGCGAACTGATTTATAGGGACACCTGGAGTGTCCCCCATGATAATGTGGTGATGCTCCACCTATTCATAGGTATAGATGCGGAAACAGGTGATCTACTCATCCGCCAAAAAGGCTTCTCGGAAACTGGAGGTATCGAACGGATTATGTGGGGATTCGGAAATCTTTCTGAATCTGTTGTAGATGTTATCGCGCCCGTTACAGGCGGTCAAATCCTCGTGAATCCTGATAGATACCACTATCCGCGTAAGTGGGAAACCCCGCTGGTTATCCTTCAAGGACAACGCGGTGGTGTTTTCGTTCGTAGTAGCGATACACAATTTAGGTTCAAATCGCTTGAATATTTTACCGAAGGTCATAGTTTTTTCCTCAATTTTTGGGAAGCGCCGTTCGCACCTTTTGAAGCAGTGGAAACGATAACGACTGCCACCTGGCGATTGAATACGTATCAAGGCGATTGGCAAGTGCCAGCACTCGCATATCGGAAATGGATGCATGAGGCACTCCAACCTGCTGATCGATCCGAGATGCCCGCATGGGTGAATGATATTAATGTGATCATCTTCCACTCGAATGTAGACGTTGACATTTTAGCACCCCTGAGTCGGCTCGTGGATCCTGAACAAACGTTAATATTCCTGCACTTATGGCGGCACGGTGGACACGATGAAGATTTGCCGAATTATGCACCCGATGCAGTGAAACCCGAGTTTGCTAATTTCGTCAAAGAAGCACACCGCTACGGTTTCAAGATTATGGCACACGTGAATATGCTCGGGGTTTCAGAATATCATCCGCTTTATGCGGCGTTTGAAAAATATCAAGTCCGCGACCCGCACACGGGTGAAAAAAGGGGCTGGTATTGGGAAGACCGGCATACGAGTCTAAGCAGTCCTGCTTACATTAATCCCGCCTCATCTGACTATAGGAAAATGCTTGTGAGTACATTAAAAGATTTATGGGAACGCTACCAAGTAGATGCCTTTCATCTCGATATTAGTTCGCCCATCTTTAACGATAAGAATGGACTTATTGACGGATTAACGTATGCAGAGGGTAATATCTTGCTGCATCAAGATATTAGAGAAGCGATACCGGGTATCCTTCTCGGTGGTGAAGGTCTTAATGATGTCACCTTTATACACGAAAGTTTCGCACAACGCTTTCGGATACCAGAAACAGAGATTCCACATCCGATCAGTTCCTTCTTGTTTTCACCCTATACAAAATCCTACGGACGTTTTATACTCAATCCGGATCATGCCCCTGACGAATACCAAGAATTTCTCCATGAATATGAAGTCTGGGATATTTTACTTACCATTCGGATTTATGAGGTAGGCGATTTGGAACCACAAGACCGACCTGAAACTTTTAAGTTATTTGAACTCGTAAAAGAACGACAAAACTATAGATTTGGAGACGTAAACGGAGATGGTATCGTCAACATCCTTGACCTCACACTCGTCTCACAGCAGATCGGAACACTGAATCCGAGCAATCGACGCGTAGATGTGAACAAGGATGGGGTCGTCAACATACTCGATCTTGTGATTGTGGCAAATGCTTTTGAATAGAAAATACGAAATAACATAAGAAGAAGATAATTTATGAGAAACATCTGTGCTAAATGTGCTTATATTCTGATATTGCAGTTTGTTTTCGTCTCTGTTGCGTTGTCAAACATATTGACGGTTGATGAAGCGGGGAATGTTCTCGCGGAGACGGATCGTTATCGCGTGCGCTTTGAACATGGCGTGCTGATGCACTTTCACAACAAACTCACGCAGGAAACGTATACACTCCCACCCCAAGGTCCTTCAAATGCCCGAAGTGGGATCTCAATACGATATGAGGAGGGACTATATGGAAGGAAGGAATTCATAGATGATGCTTGGGAAGTAGAAGCCAAAAGGTTAGCACCGCTAACTGTAGAAATCGCGTATGATTTTGATCATAAACATAAAATAAATAAAATGATTCGACTCCGTATTGCGATAGATCCACAAACCCAAGATTTGGTGATTCATCAAAGTGGCACCTCGGCAATCGGTGGGTTCGTAGGCGTTATGTGGGGATGCGGATACCTCAATGGTCAGCAGGTTGACGTAATATTACCTGCCCGTGGTGGCCAAATTATTAATGATACCACTGAATTTAGCGAGAGGGGTTTTGAGTATCCAGAGAACTGGGAGGCGCAACTCATCATCCTACAGGATGAACGCGGTGGCTTTTTTGTGCGCAGCACCGATACAACCTATCGGTTTAAAGAGGTCCGTTATAGGCGAAATGCCGAACATTTTGGTATGAGTTTTCGGACGGACAATTTCGCTCCCTTCCGCGGAAAGAATGAGATAACACCCATTGAGTGGCGGTTGAACGCATACCGAGGTGACTGGCAAGTTCCTGCGGAAATTTATCGCAATTGGATGGAAACCACTTTCCAACCCAAACAACCGCCCGCATGGGTCAAAGACCTTGAATTAGTCATCTACGCGCCTTATAACCCTCTTG
>VXXH01000414.1 GCA_009835515.1 Candidatus Poribacteria bacterium | reverse complement strand
TGATAAGACAACCCATCACAAGCAACTGAAAACCGAGTCAATTGAGTCCCGTAGGGGCAAGTTGTGCTCGCTATACTACCGGCCTCGGGCAAAAATGAACTAACCTTGTTTAATCCGTATCCATAACGCGCGGGCGACTGCCAATGGATGGCGGCAACAACATCCGTTTCTGTTGTTCCGTCAGTTCGCCGTATTTGCTGATGTCGTAGTAGTACCCTGCCCATGCGGAGTGTCCGGGACTGTACTTATAGAGCAGTGACCGGCGTTGATGTTTTGCCTTCCAGGGCATCGTTCCATGAATGAGGGCTTCGGTGAAAAAGACGACATCCCCTGTTTTGATGGACGGTTGGACGACGTAGTGTGCAGGACGTTCAAATCGGCGCACTTCTACTGGGATTTCTCGCAAAAAGTTGCTCTTGTGGCTTCCCGGAATACAGGCGAATCCGCCTGCACCTTCCGGGGCATCTGCTAAGTTGTATGCCATCACGGATAAACCGTTGCGCATGATGCCATCGCGATATTTGTACCAGTGATCCGCTTCGGGACCGCCGGGGCCACCGCCATCTTCGCCGCCGTGCAATCCATTAATCTGTGGACCTTCCTCCATGAAGATGGCATAGTCGTGGTCGAGTCGGACGTGCGGACCCAATAACTCAAGGAGATACGGTAGGATTTTCGGATGATCAATGAGCCGTTTAAAGGGTTCACCCCAGAGACTCGGCGGTCCCTGACGTTCACCGTTGTCGATAATCTCGTTCATCTCAGCGACTTCATCGTCGGTCAAGACGTTCTTTATGACGAGGTAGCCTTCAAGGTCTACCTGAAATTTTTCTTCACCTGTCATGGTCCAAATTCCTTTCATTTGGCAGTCAGCGGTTGATTTTCAGCCGTCAGTTGTCGGAAACCGTCAGCAAAGAGGCTTCTTATGCAGCTAAGGATGTGGTTTGATGAAAATAAACCTGTTGACTAATTGAAGTTGTCTTGTAACGAGCGATGAATCGCTCTACTACAAACGGGGTTACTTGTAGTCGTGCTATTTATAGCGCGTCCGAGAGCCATCAATTTATAGTATAGGGCTTCATCCAATCTTTACCTGATATGATGAATGTGGCTTTATTCCGAATCAATGACGCGGGGTCTTCTGCCGATAGAGGGAGGCATCAGCATCCGTTGCTGTTGCTCGGTTAACCCGTCGTATTTACTGATGTCGTAGTAGTGTCCCGACCAAGCGGAATGTCCCGGGCTGTATTTATAGAGCAGCGCACGCCGTCGATGCTCTGCTGTCCAGGGCATTGTCCCGTGAACGAGTGCTTCAGTGAAGAATAACACATCTCCGGCTTCAACGGGCGGTTGCACAACGTAATGGGTCGGATGTTCAAATGCTCGTACTTCTCGCGGAATCTCACGCAAGAAATTGCTCTTGTGGCTTCCGGGAATGCAGGCGAACCCACCTGCGCCTTCCGGGGCGTCAGCTAAGTTGTAGGTCATCACACATAAACCGTTGCGCATGATACCGTCACGGTATTTGTACCAGTGATCGCCTTCGGGTCCACCGGGACTGCCACCATCTTCACCGCCGTGCAGTCTACCGCCTTTCTGTCCTTCTTCCATAAAGATGGCATAGTCGTGATCTAAACGGACGTGCGGACCCAATAGGTCTATGAGATACGGCAGGATTTTCGGATGATCAATCAGTCTCTTAAAGGGTTCACCCCAGAGACTCGGCGGTCCTTGGCGTTCGCTGTTATCAATGATGTCGTTCATCTCGGCAATTTCGTCGTCGGTCAAGACATTCTTTATCACGAGGTAGCCTTCAAGGTCTACCTGAAATTTTTCTTCACCTGTCATGGTAAATAATCCTTTCAGTTGGCTGTCAGCGGTTGGCTTTCAGCCGTCAGCAAAGAGGTTCTTATGCAGATAATTGTGTCGTTTAGTGAAGATAAAAATATTGGATAACTGAGAACTTGTAACGGGCAATGAATTGCCCTACTACGAACGAAATTGCTTGTGGTAGTGCTATTTATAGCACGTCCGAGAACTATGAGTTAAATTCTTGAACTTCATCCAACTGTACCCAATATAACGAATGTGGCTTTATTCCGGGTCAATGACTGGTGGTCGTCTGCCGATAGAGGGTGGCATTAGCATCCGTTTCTGCTGCGCTGTCAACCCGTCGTATCTGCTGATGTCGTAATAATTCTGTGACCAAGCGGAGTGTCCGGGACTGTATTTGTAGAGCAACGACCGGCGTTCGTGATCGGCTGTCCATGGCATCGTGCCGTGAATGAGTGCTTCGGTGAAAAACAACACATCTCCGGCTTCGACGGGCGGTTGCACAACGTAGTGTGCAGGACGCTCGAATCGGCGTACTTCCGATGGTATCTCCGGTGCGAAGTTACTCTTATGGCTCGCTGGGATACAGGCGAATCCGCCTGCGCCTGCGGGTGCGTCCGCGAGGTTGTATGTCATCACAGACAATCCGTTCCGCATGTGACCGTCTCGGTATTTATACCAGTGATCGCCGACGTGTCCACCGGCGCGTCCACCGTCCTCGCCGCCGTGCAACCCGCCGCGTCCTTGACCTTTCTGCATAAAGAGGGAGTAATCGTGATCGAGTCGGACGTGCGGACCTAATAGATCAATGAGATACGGCAGGATTGTCGGATGGTCAATGAGCCGTTTGAAGGGTTCACCCCAGAGACTCGGTGGTCCTTGGCGGTCTCCGTTATCAATGATGTCGTTCATCTCGGCGACTTCGTCGTCGGTCAAGACGTTCTTTATGACGAGGTAGCCTTCAAGGTCTACCTGAAATT
>VXXH01000327.1 GCA_009835515.1 Candidatus Poribacteria bacterium | reverse complement strand
TGTAGTGCATACGCTTATTTAGACCACAATTTCGCAAAGTTAAGAGAAGGTTTGCTGTTGAAACTCCATAGGTGTCAAATACCCTAACGCCGAATGTGGGCGTTTCTGATTATAGACGCGTGTGAGAAAATGCCCGATGCGATCTCGAGCCTGGGTGATATTTTCATAGTCATTGAGGTGGACTTCTTCTTCCTTGAGAGTGCGGATGAGTCTTTCAGCATATCCGTTCTCCCAAGGTCGTCCGCGACGGGCAACCGAAATCTCAACGCCATGTGCTTCGAGCGTGGTAATATAGGCACTTGAAAGATACTGCACGCCTTGATCGGAATGATGAATCTCCGGGACGTTGTGGCATAATGCCTCTTTCAGCGGTTTGAGCGTCAGAGATTGGTTCAAGTGCTGACTGAGTTGCCAAGCTCTCATCATGCGAGTGAAAACATCCATAAGCAGGCAGACATAGATGAAACGTCCCTTGAGCCGAACATAGGTAATATCAGATACCCAGACCTGATCCTGACGAGAGACCTCAACGTTTTCGAGGCGGTTGTGCCAAGGCTTTTCACCCTGAAGCGATTTTGTTGTTTGGCACGCACGCTTGACAGAGACCAAGAGATTACTATTTTTCATCAAGCGTGCGACGCGCCGCGTCCCAACGGTGTATCCTTGACGCAGTAGCAACTGCGTGATACGCCTATACCCGTATCTTGGATACCGTCCAGCGAGCTTCTCTATTTCTGATCGTAGCAGCTCTTCGGACGGATCCTCTTGGGGGTGATAATAGAAACTGCTGCGGTTGAAACCGAGTGTTTCACAAATCTCTCGCACGGAATACTCCTTGTGCAATGCCGAAATGAGGCTTCGCTTTTCGGATAAGGTCATTTCAACCAATCCAAGGCTTTTTTTTGGATGTCTAACGCCACGGTCAACCGTCCAACAAGCTGCTCAAGGTGAGCGATACGCTTCTCGGCATCACTCGACTGCTTATCAGTAGAGTCAAACAACGTGGAGGCATTTTCAAGCAACTGTCGCTTCCACTGTGAGAGTTGATTTTCGTTGAGATTATGTCGCCGACAGACTTCAGCTTGGGAAGTAGCACCGCTGAGGACTTCGAGAACAACTTCAGCTTTAAACTCAGGCGTGAATTTTCTACGTTTGGCCATCGGATAACTCCTTTCTAATGAGATTGTATTATATCACAATCTTCCTTTAGGGAGTGGTCTAAAAAACCGTAGGCAGTACAAATCATCAATATATGATAACCTATCCAGTGGGAAATATCAAACAAATATCCCGAGTATTCTTCCGAGGATCCGTCATTTAGCCAGGCACTGTTAGTGTAATTACGTTCTGCTTCATGATCTTCTTGATAGGTCTATTTTTATGTTTCAGCGGAAGTACGCTTAACGTCGTCTACGAGAGGTCAGTGATTTCTACTAAAGATTTATCTGCTTATGAGACGTATTGTAAAAAAATGCATTTTTTTCCCAAAGGTGCAACTTTTCGACCCCCAATTTTCGTCTTTAATCACAGAAGACAGATTTCTTGTGGAGGTGCCCGATGCAACATAACGATGATAAATTGGTTCAACTCACACTGGAAGGCGATCACGATGCTTTTGGTGTTCTGGTAGAGAAATATCAATCACAGATTCACGCGCTGGCATGGCGAAAAATCGGCGATTATCACATAGCAGAAGATATTACGCAGGAGGTCTTCCTTACGGCGTATCAGAAACTCGCCACGTTGACACACCCGGACCGATTCTCAAGATGGCTCTATGTTATTGCCAACAACCTCTGCGTCACATGGCTCCGAAAAGAAGCCACTCAACCGCAACAGCAGTCGCTAACATCAACGAATCCCGAAGAACTCGCAGAATTGTGTTATTCTGAGTATATAGCACAACAGCAGAAGGAAACGGGAAAAGAATCGGACCGCGCCTTGATTCAAAAGCTCCTTGATAAACTCCGAGAAACTGACCGGACGGTGATTCGCCTTTACTATCTTGCTGAAATGACTTGTGAGGAGATCAGCAAGTTTTTGGGCGTATCTCAGAACACAATTAAGAGTCGTCTGAGTCGTGCACGGAAACGCTTAAAAAAGCAGGCTGAAGCGATTGAACAAACGCTTTGTAGTTTCCGATTGTCTTTTAATTTCATGGAGATATTATTGGTGAACTTGGTATTCCCAATTTTTGGAATGCAGCTAAATCCAGTCAAATCGCGCAGTTTCTATTCATCCAAATACCACCTATAGCAGATTTTCGTATTTAGAGAGGAAAAAAATGATTCAAAAGATCGAGGAACAAGATGGCTACATGTTACTCTATTTCGGAGAACCACCGGCGGACGTAGGGAAAATTGAGTTTGTCAATTGTCTCGCGCATCAACATAACCAGATACTTTTCTGCAAATGGCGTGATAACAACATTTGGACGCTACCGGGGGGGCGCGCCGAACCCGGGGAAACGGCTGAAGAAACTGCACACCGAGAACTTCTGGAAGAGACCGGTGCAACGCTGAAAAATCTTGAGGTGCTGTGTTATATTCACTGCTTCATGTTCGATCACGAATACTGGGGAATCGCTTATTTGGGGGAAATAGAAGCATTAGGTAACCCACTCGACCTTGAAGAAGTTAGTGAAGCGAGTTTGTTCTCACACTTTCCAGAAAACCTGACTAATCCAGGACCCTTCGGGAATCAAAGCAAAGCATTGTATCTCGCCGCAATGCGTAAGCTCTCAGAAACAAAAGATTAGGGGGTAGGGGGACTGACGGATTTTCTGATGAATTTTCGTCGGTGTGGGTTAAACGATTAGGA
>VXXH01000331.1 GCA_009835515.1 Candidatus Poribacteria bacterium | reverse complement strand
ATAACATAACACTTTGAGTCACAAATTGAAACTCATCAAAGGAGGAATTTAAAAATGCGATTCACACGCTTACTTGTTACAATAATCGCTTTATTGCCTTTTGTCCCGTTCACTTTTGCAGAAAATGTCGCTGTTCTTCAGCATCTTGGTCCTATCCGATCGGTAGAATTTTCACCAGTGGATAATTCTCTTGTTGCCAGTGGCAGTGATGACAACACCGCTAAACTATGGAATTTAGCGGACAATACTGTGGTAACGTTCAGTGGACATACGGACAAAGTCAATAGTGTGGCGTTTTCTCCGGATGGGCAAACTCTTGTCAGTGGGAGTAATGATAAGACCTTCAAATTGTGGAATATTGCGACAGAGAAACTTATCGCAACGCTTACACATATTCCCGTCAATGGTGGAGCAGCATCAATAGTCACTGCGGTAGCCTTTTCTCCGGATGGAAATTCACTTGTGACCGCAGGATATAAGACCCTCAAATTATGGAATGTTGATGACCAAACCGAGACCACAACACTTCAACATGAAGACTGGGTTTCCGCAATAGTGTTTGCTCCCAATGGAAAACTCCTCGCTGCCGTGGATGGAAAAAAAATAAAAATTTGGGATGTTGAAACTAAGGAGGTTACTACCACACTGGAAGCGGATACAGAGTGGGTTAGTGCTATAGCCTTTTCACCTGACAGCGGCACTTTTGCCAGAGGCGGAGCGGCGGGTCAAATCACGCTGTGGTCTGTGTCCGATTGGATCGTTCTCGGCAAAATCAGTGTTGGTAGTTCGGTTTCTGATCTTGCCTTTTCTCCGGATGGGAAAACACTCGCGAGTGCGGCGGACAGCGTAAATCTTTGGTCGGTTGTAAATGGTGAAAAAATTACCGCTTTAACAGGACACATCGGCTGGGTCGAGGAAGCTGCCTTCTCACCTGACGGGACTATTGTTGTAAGTGGTGGGCGTGATGATGGAAGACTCCGCGCACAGAACATTGAGACCTATTTGGAATCAGAACGTCAAAGAGATATAGTACGCCTCATCTATTTTTTACCGAGCGATCGGACCCCTCAGTCGGATATAGATTCCAAAATAGAGATGTGGATCAAAGGGGTCCAGAAATTTTATGCTGACATGATGGAAGTACGCGGGTACGGTAGAAAAACCTTTACGTATGAAATTGATGAAAACGGTAAGGCAGTGGTCCATCATATAACAGGTGAGTTCACGGACACGTATTACAATAACAACGACAAGTGGAAAGTTTGGGACGAAATTAAAGACGCAGGATTCGACCCGACAAAACATATCTATGCCGCTTTTATGGATTTCAGCGAAATTCTTGATGGTCTTCACTGTGGTACGGGTGGTAATTGGGATCATGGCGGGGTCGTAAATCTCATCGCCTCTGAAGAATGTTTGGACGGCGATTACGGACATTGGCTGGCAGTCCATGAATTTGGACACGCTTTTGGATTGCAACACGATTACCGCGACCATTCAGACCTCGCGATAGATTTAGGTGGAGAAGAATTTAGGCAGGCTTCCTCTGATCTAATGGTTTCCTCTGCCTGTACTGCTAAGTGGTTAGATGCGCATCGCTACTTCAACAGCGGGACGGACTTCTACAACGCACCGACAACGATTGAAATGTGGCCCCCTCGTGCAACTGACCCAGAGGGCATCCGTCTCCGGTTTACAATAACGGATCCCGATGGTCTTCATCAAGCCCGACTACTTGCTACAAATTTAAAAGAAGACTACTTTGCAGATCGAGACTACTTTGAGAACCATGACCACTTAGATGAATACATACTTGAGTGTAAATCCTTAAATGACAGCAACACGACTGCCGAATTTATCACAACGGAATTTACATCGGACAATGACACTGTAGTGCTTCGGGTTATAGATATGAATGGAAATTTTATAGAGCGAAGATTTCCAATCGACACCACCGCTCTACCGGAACACGTCGAAGACGTGACCGGGGATGATGTCGTTAACATCCAAGATTTGGTGATAATTGGCTCTAACTTCGGACAAACCGGTAAAAACATTGCGGATGTCAATGAGGACGGTGTCGTGAACATCCAAGACCTTGTTTTAGTTGCTAGCGCATTAGGTAAAGGTGCAGCTGCACCTTCTATATCGTATAACGACCTGACTCCGTTGCTGACACGCGTAGAGGTGCAACAGTGGGTGCGTGAAGCACGGCAGATGGATCTCACAGATCCGACTTTTCAGCGCGGTATCTTCGTGTTGGAACAACTTCTTGCTGCATTGACACCACAAGAAACAACACTCTTACCCAACTACCCAAATCCGTTTAACCCAGAGACATGGATCCCGTATCGGTTAGCGGAACCCACAGCCGTCAGCATTTCTATCTATTCCATTGATGGGCATTTGGTTCGGACGCTCACATTAGGGCATCAACCTATGGGTATCTATGAATCTCGTAGCCGTGCAGCGTATTGGGATGGCAAAAACACACTCGGTGAATCTGCCGCAAGTGGCGTCTATTTCTATACGCTTACAGCAGGCGATTTTACTGCCACACGGAAGATGCTGATACGAAAATAATTTTCTCCTTCCATTTTACGAATGATCTTGTGGGTATCCGTTTCTTGATTTTTGAGTGTAGGGCGGGTCTTGTACCCGCCCTACTTTTGTTTCCCCATTGATACTATGCTGATTGTGACTTCCAAAACTTGATTTCTACAGTATTTACAACCCCCTCATGGATAAGGTTGTATCGGACGAGTTCCATATTTCAGTGCCCATTTACGGATAAATCTTCAAGAAATCGTATCAAACCGGTCATGTATATATT
>VXXH01000398.1 GCA_009835515.1 Candidatus Poribacteria bacterium | reverse complement strand
CCCCACAAATCAGCAAACCGCTCCTTGTTTACGATAATGACTGCGATTTTTGCCGATACTGGATTGCCCAATGGCAACACGGCACTGGTGACCGAATCGACTATGCCCCATATCAAGAAGTCGCTTCCGAATTCACAGAAATACCGCTTTCAGCGTTTGAAAATTCGGTGCAATTAATCCGCCAGAACGGCACAGTTTTAAGTGGCGCAGAGGCTGTTTTTCGTGCCTTGAACAACGGTTTGCTCCTCTGGTGCTACTATCATCTGCCTGGGTTTGCAAGCGTGTCGGAGTGGGTCTACCGCTGCGTGGCACAGCACCGTCCGTTCTTCTCTGCGTTGACGCGCTGGTTGTGGGGGACACATACCGAGCGAACAACGTTCTATCTCTCGCGCTGGCTGTTTCTGCGTGGACTCGGCTGTATCTATTTCATCGCCTTTTTATCGCTATGGGTACAGATTCACGGATTGATTGGAAGCAACGGAATTTTACCGGCAGAACAGTATTTAGCAGCCGTCCGTCAACAGATTGGGACGGACGGCTACTATCTCCTTCCAACACTGTTTTGGTTGAACCCATCAGATGCTTGCCTCCATTTTCTGTGTGCTGGCGGTGTTGTGCTATCTTTAATCTTGATCGCAGGTTTCCTGCCGACGGCTACGCTCACCGGTTTATGGATGTTCTATCTGTCGCTTGTGACAGTCGGGCAAGCCTTTCTCAGCTTCCAATGGGATGTGCTGCTCTTAGAAGCAGGACTTTTGGCAATCTTTTTCGCGCCGCTACGAAGCCGTGATACATTCAGACGTGCGTCTCAACCTTCCGGGGCGTTCCTATGGCTCTTACGTTGGCTCTTATTCCGGTTAATGTTCGCCTCCGGGTTCGTCAAACTTGCGAGTGATACGGTGTGGCGAAATCTCACCGCCCTCAACTTCCACTATGAAACACAGCCGTTACCGACATGGATCGGGTGGTATGTGCATCAATTACCAGAGTGGCTCCACAAAGCCTCGGTTATCGGTATGTTCGCCGTTGAACTCGTTGTCCCGTTCCTAATTTTTGCACCAAGACGGTTACGGACTGCCGGATGTGTCGGATTGATCGGCCTACAAGTGCTCATCATCCTGACAGGAAACTACTGCTTTTTTAATTTGCTGACGATTGCACTGTGTCTGCTGCTCATTGACGATGTAACATGGAAAGGTCTATTATCCAAACGGTTCATGCCGAACTTCCAATCCGTTGAAGGATCACCTCACCGCTATAGGCGTGTCTCTATAGCAGTGGTGGCAATACTTCTATTTATCTTGAGTGGTATCCGATTCGGCGGGCAACTCTTTAGAGATGTACAATTTCCTGATCTCGCTTGGATGAGACCGTTTCGGAGTGTGAATACCTACGGACTCTTCGCAGATATGACGGAGTCCCGCCCAGAAATCATTGTCGAAGGCAGCAACGATCGGATAACATGGGAGACCTACCATTTCCGATGGAAACCCGGAGATCTTAAAGCGGCACCCAAATGGGTTGCGCCGCATCAACCACGACTGGATTGGCAGATGTGGTTTGCGGCACTGCAAGGGAGTTATCGAAATACGCCTTGGTTCCCCCACTTCATAGGCGCACTGCTACAAGGTAAACCCGAAGTCTTGCAGCTGCTGGCAGAAAATCCGTTCCCAGAAAATCCGCCTCGATATGTCCGCGCAACGCTTTACGACTACCATTTTACCGACATCGCCACAAAACGTTCAGAAGGAACGTGGTGGTACCGAGAACGAAAAGGAATGTATTGCCCAGCAGTTTCACTCCGAAAGTAGTAGGCACGCTCCGTCGTGCCGTTAAATCTAACATCGCCACAAAACGTTCAGAAGGAACGTGGTGGTACCGAGAACGAAAAGGAATGTATTGCCCAGCAGTTTCATTCCGAAAGTAGTAGGCACGCTCCGTCGTGCCGTTAAATCTAAAAGTAGGCACGTTCTACGCTGCCCTCTAACTTCACGAACCTAATAGGAGAATTTATGCCCAGCCAATTCTTAAAGGTTGCATTGGAAGCAGCCAAAAATGCTGAAGAAATTATCACTGCCTACTACACCGGCGATGCCATGAAAGTCGAACTGAAAGCGGACGAAACGCCGGTCACGCTCGCCGATAGAGGCGCGGAAAAAGTCATCCGTGAAACCATTAAACAAGCATTTCCCGACCACGGATTCTTAGGGGAAGAGTATGGAATCGAAGAAGGAGATTCACCATACGTCTGGATTATTGACCCGATTGATGCCACCAAAAATTACATCCGTAAAATCCCGATCTTCGGCACGCAGATTGCACTCATGAAAGGCGATGACCTGATTCTCGGTGTCTCCAACGCGCCGCTTTTAAATGAACTGCTTTATGCAGAAGCAGGGGGTGGTGCTTTTCTGAACGGCGAACCGATCCAAGTGTCCGATGTCGCACAACCCAAAGACGCAATGGTATGCCATGGTGGGCTGAAGTGGTTCGTAGAAAAAGGCACCTTCCCCGGTGTTTATAATCTCATCAATGACGCTGCACGTACGAGAGGATTCGGCGATTTTTACATGTATCATCTCGCGGCTTCTGCAAGGGTGGATGCTGTCGTTGAAGCCGCAATTAGCATCTGGGACATCGCTGCTGCGACTGTTATTGTGCAGGAAGCCGGTGGAAAGGTAACAGACATACAGGGACAAACCATCACCAAAGATACCGCTTCATTAATCGCGACAAATGGCATCTTGCATAACACTGTATTGGACTATTTTAAAGGGACCTAATAGTCTGTCCAGTCTAAAATTGGGAGTAACCCCGCTCGTAGTAGGGCAATTT
>VXXH01000707.1 GCA_009835515.1 Candidatus Poribacteria bacterium | reverse complement strand
AACCTCTCTCGAACACCAGCGCGACATCATCAAACGCCTCCTACAAAAGTAGCCAGAGAGTGAACGCACTGTCGTAACTCTCCATTAACTGGCAGAGATGTCTTGTGAAAAAATCAGCGAATTTTTAGGTGTATCACCTAACACCATTAAGAGTCGGCTCCACCGCGCCCGAGCGCGCTTGAAGAAACAAGAACACCTGCTTCATGATGCCTCCGGTATTTTCCAAGTCCCCCCAACACTAACCGAGAACATCATGCGCGAAATCGCACAGATCAAACCGTCCACTCCTTCCGCGGCAAAACCTTGGGTGCCGTGGGGATTCTCGTTCGCAGCGACTTTTCTGATCATTCTGATGATCGGACAAGGCACACATCCGTTATCGCGCTTTCAGCAACCTTACAACTTGGAAGCAACATCGGAGATGACAGTGGAATTGATTGACACATCTATCGTCCGAGAGTTGAAACGTAAATCCGCCGCGCTGACCCGATTTGGAAGAACCGACACACTCGGTAAAAACAGTGAATCCGGGTTCCAAACGGAACCACCCCTCGCCACAACCGCGCAAGCAGATGGCAATGACCTGCCAACAGCAAAACCACAGTGGA
Organism: Candidatus Poribacteria bacterium; assembly: GCA_009835515.1. Lineage (GTDB taxonomy): Bacteria > Poribacteria > WGA-4E > WGA-4E > WGA-3G > WGA-3G. The sequence continues at coordinate 2,229 of VXXH01000707.1, read as the reverse complement.
TTCAGACACAAGGCCCGGGAGACGTTTCAGAACCAGGGCTTTTTCTGACAGCTGACCGAACTCTCTACGCTATTGCAAAAACGAACCTCTACCGACTCACTGAAAAAGCAGACGCGTGGACATTTGTCAGCTCCAGCGGTCCGAATCAAGCGTTCGACCCAGTGATGGCGGAACACGGCGACACCCTTTACCTCCTCACATCTGATGAACTTTTAATCTCAACCGATGGCGGTGAGACGTTGGATACTCTCGGGGCGCGCCCCAAAGGCCGTGCCGTTGCATTGATTATCACAGACGGCATTCAAAAGCGCGACTCAAAGAGTAAAGATATGACGATGCATCTCGTCCTTAGGACCTCCGTATTTCGTTCTGAAGATGCCGGTAAGGAGTGGATACCCATAGGGGAGGCATTGCGAGCCGACAACACACCGGATGTTGGCAGCCCCAGTTTCCGCATCTGGGACGCGATTGGCGTTGACAACAGTCTGTTTGTCGGCACAAGTCGAGGACTTTTCCGGTTCACCGATGCGTGGGAAAAATTACCGGTGCCGACATCGCAAGGTATTAATTCGTTGGCAATCGCCGAGAACAGACTCTACGTCGGAACAATCACTGATTCACAGGATGTGTCAAATCAAAACCCCACACCTATCATTTTCTATTCAACCGACTTTAATGATTCATGGACAGATATTACACCAAGTATCCATGAATTCTTAACTAAGATGATGACCACACTCCAAGTCGTTACAGCTGAAAAAATGCTGATGGTAATAGGTCCAAGCGGAATGCTACGCTCTTATAACAATGGCAAAACATGGACAGATACTGGAAATGATTCCCACGCCTTTGCGTTCGGCATCTCTCCCATTGTGGCGTTGGATAAAAATAATTTTTACAAATCTGATACCTCCGGAGTCGTTCGGTCAATGGATGGCGGTATCACGTGGCACTCCTTTACAACTGGGTTGGTGAATTCCCATGTTCCGAGTCTGGTTACGGTCAAAAATGTTCTCTACGCGCTAACACCTACAGAAATGCTCAAATCCGTAGACGGCGGTGAATCGTGGGAACCCATCGGTTTGGGTACTGACAGAGGTATTCCGCTGGAAGGCGCGAAAATCGCAACAGCCGACGGTGTGCTCTATGCAAGCAGCAGCGAAAGTGGTAGTGTTACGCTTTCTCGTCTCTCTGATACCGGTGATGTGTTCCTACCAATCAAAGACGTTCCAGATTTTGAAACAGGGACCTTGCACACGGAATGGCCGAAAAAACGTAGAGAACCGTGGACAAACAGTGGCAATGTTATGATAGCGCGGACGCAGTGGAAAACCGACCAACACTACACAACTGAAAAATACAGTCCGCATGGAGCACTCGCGCTCACTAACGATACCGTCTTCATGGAACACAAACGTAAACTCTTCAGATGGCGACGTGGCGAAACAGCGTGGCACAACACAGGATTGGAAAATTCTGATCGCTCCTCCTTTCCCGGTAAGCCCGCGAGCGGATTCGTACTCGCCGTTTCTGGAAACACAGTCTATGCCGGTAAACAGGATGGAGATCTTTTCCGATCCATAGACAATGGCGACACCTGGCAGGACATCACCGCGTCTCTCGCCTTTCCGTTTGGATACTTCAAGGACATACGATTCGCGGGCGCAACTATCTATATCTCAACAGATATGGGGGTCATGCGTTCGCGCGGTGGTGAGACATGGCACGTACTTACCGATGTTGATGGAACGAGATTCGTCATGGACAGAATTGCAGTCGATGATATAACGGCTTACGGTGTGTCCAATAGCGGTGTCTATCAGGCGGATCATTATACAAATACATGGAAACCGATTACACCTGAATTGCCTTACACAGCAACCGCCTTTACCGCTGCCGGTGATGCCTTCTACATAGGGACAAAACAGAACGGTGTACTCCGGTTTCAGCGCGACAATCGGTAGGTACCTTATTTGTTAGTGTGTTTGACTCATTTTCGCTACAGATACGCCGTTTGTAGTTGTGCATAAATGAAACCAACTTATGCTCACTTCCAACATTCCGGGTGTCGGATTTCGCTATATCTATTTACGCGGATGGTCCATCACAAATCGATATTCCCCATATAAACTAAGACTTCTTGTTTTTTACCGCTCTACCTGGCGGAAACACCCAAGCAAAAACACCTACATTAGATACCGAGTTTTTATTATTAAACTCACGTTACTC
>VXXH01000758.1 GCA_009835515.1 Candidatus Poribacteria bacterium | reverse complement strand
CCCGCACCCTAACTATGTTTAGGCGAAATTTTTACTCATTATTTTTTCATAGTACTATGAAATTCTTATATTGCTGCTATGCAAGATTGTATCGATCAGAACGTGAAACACGACTCGGTTTTTGACTTCCACTTGGCACTCGACGGGCTGATTTTATAGTAGCAGGAAATGTGACAAAAAATCTCTTAATTCCGTGTCTTCTGTGTTTTCCGCGCTCTCCGCGATTCAGACAAAAGAGGAATATAGAAACGATCCAAAAGCGCATGCTTGAAGCCTCTAAAGACTATACCCACGAAGAAGACGATTTTGAAATCCTCACAGAACTCCAACACTACGGTGGCCATACCAATAAAGATAAGAATAGCAAACGTTATTTTTTGAAAACAGCACATTAGGGGTTGGTAGATGCGTCTACGAAAAAGGGAGCAATGGGGGTATTGCTCCCTTAACAGAGTCTCCTCTGAAGTTATATCAGCACTGAAGTGCTTGGCTTAATTACCGCCGCCTTCAGCACCTTCACCGCCTTGGCCGCCATGCTCGCCGCCACCTTCACCGCCGCCGCTACTGCTGGGGCCGACTTCGGGGTGTGCTACCCACTCGGTAAAGGATTGACCCCTGACCGGAAGTGTGACATCGTGCGATCCACCGGGCTGAAGGTCAACATTCGGTGTTGGACCGAGTTCATCAACGGTGACCGTACCGTCATATAAATGAACTTCGACGCGAACTTGCGTTAAAACCGCACCAGTCGTATTTGTAACGGTGCCTGTAAAGGCATCTGTCCCCGTATCATAGGATATAACCAGACGGGCACCGTTTCGGACATTGTCGTATGTATCGGTAAGACCGTATCGGACTGCCGACTCTTCGTCACTGCCACCAGCAGCGACCGGATTTTCTGTAGCGGGAGTTTCTTCATCATTTGAACATCCGGTAATACCGGCTATCAATATCAGCGTAAACGCGATTGCTGTGAGAATTCTCAAATGGCTATTCATGATCTGCTTCCTTTTTTCTAACTTACGCACATCCTTCGTATTTGTCGACGAAGTTTGAAATTTTACATCGGTCTGATGCGCGTTCCAATTACGTCTGAAAATATTCCAATTACGTCTGAAAATAGTGGCACTGCAATCTTCATGTAATTGCTTTTGTCCGTTCAACGATGACTTACTGGATTTTGTTTACATGACCTTTGTAAATCATCTTCTCTGTCAGTTTCACGGAATAGATACAATAGTTTCCCATCTACATCCTGCAGGCGAAAGTATGGGATTTGACAGCATTATGCGAACGGCTTTTGATACTAACCTCTTGGAACGCTTCCGCTGGCAAATAGCTGCCAAGTACGCTAAAATTTACACACCCCAAAAGTTCTTGAAAAAAATCATCAAATGTGAAATAATATAAAGTGGAACTAAAACATCTTATTTTCAAAAGGAGAAAACACGCAAGATGCCACTGGATAGGAAAATACGTTATGGCATGGTAGGTGGTGGACCGGATGCCTTCATCGGTGCCGTCCATCGTAAAGCTGCAGCACTTGACGGAGAAATTGATCTCGTCGCTGGCGCGTTCTCATCATCACCCGAAAAGTCGCGGCAACAAGGGAGCGAACTCTTTCTCGACGCAAACCGAGTCTACGGCTCTTACAAAGAAATGGCGGAAAAGGAGAGTCAACTACCCGAAGGTGAACGCATTGATTTCGTCTCAATCGTGACGCCGAATCACGTCCATTTCGATGTCGCCAAAACCTTCATTGAAGCCGGGTTCCACGTCGTCTGCGATAAACCGATGACGACAACGGTCGACGATGCCGAGACACTCTGTAGCCTCGTCAAACAGCACGATGTTGTCTTCGCACTCACACACAACTACACGGGATACCCGATGGTGAAGCAGGCACGCGAACTCGTGAAAGCGGGGAAACTCGGAACGCTCCGGAAAATCGTTGTAGAATACCCTCAAGGTTGGCTCGCTACATTCTTAGAAGACGAAGGCGCGAAACAAGCCGTCTGGCGCACGGATCCTAAGCAGGCAGGCGCGTCCTCGTGTATCGGGGACATCGGTTCACACGCCGAAAATTTAGCACACTATATCACAGGACTGGAAATCGAAGAAATCTGTGCAGACATGACCACTTTTGTAGAGGGACGGCTCTTAGAGGATGATGGGAATTTATTAGTCCATTATCAAAACGGTGTCCGTGGTGTCCTGTACGCATCACAAATCTCAGTAGGCGAAGAGAATAATCTACGCATCCGCGTTTACGGTACCGATGCCTCACTGGAATGGCACCAAGAGAACCCGAATTACCTCTCCGTCCGTTTCCCGGACGGTCCCGAGCAAGTTTACAAACGCGGTAACGACTATTTGGCAGAGGTTGTTCAGCACAACTCACGGATACCTTTCGGGCATCCAGAGGCTTTTATTGAGGCATTCGCAAATATCTATGTGAACGCCGCACGCACCATCGCCGCAAAAATCGCAGGCGAAACCCCTGCAGAGTTTGACACGGACTTTCCGACCGTCCAAGACGGGGCACGTGGGGTACACTTTATCAATGCAGCCGTAGAAAGCGGCAAACAGCGCGCATGGATTGATGCAAGTTATACACCACCTACGTAGTCAAATTCTGTTTTATGCGGAGAAGCTATTAAAACGGAAAAGGAGGGGGACTAATGGGAACCTACCGAGATCAACACCACATCCCTTATGCACCTACGTAAACGGCGGAACTCTAACCTGACTCAGATGGACAACCTAAGTCAGTTAGTGACCTACACAGACGTATTATTACGCGAACTATGGGAGACCATGACACCCACTTTGCATAGAG
>VXXH01000828.1 GCA_009835515.1 Candidatus Poribacteria bacterium | reverse complement strand
ATTAAAATTTGATTGACAAGAGGAGCTACAATTCAGTGTACGTTTCTATACGAAAAACTGTGATACTACTTTTAGTGCTGACCGTCTTGCTGCCGGTTCCGGTACTTGCGGGACCCGGGCGAACCGGCGCGCAGATATTGAACCTCGGCGGCGGTGCGCGCGCAAGAGCCCTCGGTGACGCTTTTTCCGCTATGTCTGGCGATGTGACGGCATCCCTCTGGAATCCAAGTGGGCTGGCAGATTTGCCTGAAAGCAGACTCCGCTCTGGCAAAAAAGCGACGCAAGCCTCAATGTTCTATACAGATTACAGCGGACCCTTCGGGGAAGCAGGTGAAGGGTTGTACTATACTTTCCTCTCTGGTGCGATGCCGCTCGGCGATTTCGGAACTGTTGGCGCAACGCTTCAGATGCAAGGACAGGGCACTATCCCTGTTACGACAGATTCTCCCGAAATCCTTCGCGAAGAGAGCCTTGGCACCAACTTTGCCTTGACATTCTCCTACGCAGACCGGATTACGGAGTCCTTATCGGCAGGCATTAACGGCAAAATGATTCGGATGGTACTCGGACGTGAGAACGGCAGTTCTTATGCCGTTGATTTTGGTATGCAATACCTCTTACCATTTGATTTCATACCGACAACAGTCGGTGCCGCAATTCAGAACATCGGCCCCGGTATCTCTTTTATTGATGAAAACCAAGCCGACCCGTTACCTCGGTTTCTACGTCTCGGGACGTCTATGAGCCTTTATCGCGGTAAGTATAATCACGTCCGATTTGTCAGCGGTATCACCGCATACGTTGATAAATTGACAGAAGATGAGGACGAATTAACGATTGACTTGGAACGGCTTAACGCCGAAAGAGAGGAAAAACTGACGCGAGCGCAGCTGCTTTCCGATCGCGGTGTCGGTATCCGGGCATTTGAGTGGCGACATCTCCAAAAGAATCTCGGCTTGGAGTACTGGCTCGGTGATATTCTTGCAATCCGGGTCGGCTATAAGATTGAACCCGGTATCAACCTACCGAATTTGACAGATTATTTCACGGGTGGTATCGGCGTGAAGATATATCTCTTCAACCTTGATTTGAGTTACGGCCCCAGCTTCGGTCCAAACAACCAGCGGCTTATCGAAATGACTGGCATAATCATCTTTTAAGAGGGGACACCAACAGTGAAATTTAACACCCAAATTTTGATACTTGTACTGTTATTGTGTTTGTCGTCTGGTGTTTGCCTCGCTTCAGATGTTTTCAACACGCAGCCATTCACGGCTTTCGCGCTTGATTCTAAACTCGGTACCCGTTCACTCGCGAACCAATCGTCTGTTACTATGGCGGCGAGCCAAGCACTTCAACCCCGAAAATCCCCGAATGAAGCGTTTCTCTATTCGCTTGTTATTCCCGGCATGGGACAACTCTACACAGGTGCCAAGCGCGGCTATATCTATATCGCGGCAGAGGCCGGTTTCCTTGCAGCCTATTTTACCCTGCGAAATTCGGCTGCAAACACACGCGATGACTATCGGGATGTCGTCAGAGATCACGTTAAATTTATCGGAGCGGGCTCCTTTGAAGATTGGGACCCGATCGAGGATTTTGAACACGCCACACAGTATGAAACATGGAACCACGACTATGATTCCGAGGCAACCCGAAACCGCACTGGCAAATGGTATTGGGCGGATCTTAACCCGGACCTGAAAAATGAGAACCATAGGGACCTTGAAGAGAGAGGTCTCGGTTCAAAATACCGATTGGAGGCTTTTGAGCTGCGCCAAGAAGCCAACGATACCTTTGAACGCGCAAAGTTTTTTTTGGGGTTGGCGATTTTGAACCATGTTGTGAGTGCAGTGGAAGCACGCATCACAACCAAACGTTTCAATACCCGCTTGCAAAATCCGATTTCCCAGGCACGAACTCGCACATTTGATATAGATGTCCGAGCGGATCTTTCAACAGGTGGACTGACAAGCGCGCTCGTCCTGCGGAAAAGATTTTAGAAGGAGAAACTATGTCATTAGAGATACCACAACTACTGGATGCGCTTAACTCGGTTACTGCGATTCCTATCGTCCCTTTCAAAAGGGACAAGATTGATTGGACAGGACATGCCAAAAATATCGACTATTTGATGCGCAACAACTACTTGGACGCGGGACGGCAGCGCGTCATTGCAATCGCCGGAACAAGCCTGATTCACCACATCAGTGAAACCGAGCAGCTGCGCCTCATTGACAAAACCGGACAACAAATCGGCGACGACGGTATCCTCATATCCGGTATTGTCCCCAACCCCATCCACCAAGCTGGTCAACTCATTGAAGCACAGACGGAACTCAGTAGACCCCCAGATGCGTATCTGCTCATGCCGCTAACCGGAATCTCGAACCCAGAGGGTGTCTATCAACAATACATGGAATTCGGAGAGAAATACGGCACTGCTTGTGGCGCGCGGTTTCTCTACTATTTCCGTCAGAAGCGCGACTTGTCAGCAGTCATCCGTCTCTTAAACGACTCGCCGCATTTCATCGGTGTGAAGATCGGTACCGATGAGGAGGCTGTCGAGCCACTCGTTGAGGGTGTAGGCGATAGCGGGATTGTGATGTGGGGTATCGGGGACAGATGTACGCGACCTGCACAACTCGGCACAAAAGGGCACACCTCCGGTATAGCCGTCGCGTTCGCGCGTGCCTCAGACGAAATTAACAACGCACAACGCCGTGGTGATTACGAGACCTCTGCACGTATTGAAGCCGACATCGCACCCCTTGAGGAGATCCGTTTCATGAACGAGCGCGTCTATAACTATTCTGCTGTCGTTGAGGCGTTGATCTTAAGC
>VXXH01000699.1 GCA_009835515.1 Candidatus Poribacteria bacterium | reverse complement strand
GTCTACCGCACCGAAATTACTCAGATTTCCGAGCAACTCCTCAACGCGTTCTGGCGCGATTTCTCCAACGATGTTGACGAAGGTGGCTTCCCCAGACCTTTTAGCGATGACGATAGCGAAAATCCCGTAAACCTTGTCTTCGTCAAACAGCAGATGAATCTCCACTGTTTCATTGTTTTCCTGGATTTTGACAAGGAGTTCCCACTGATCTTTTTTCACGCTATCCTGAAAATAGTTAACTAATTTCTTTTCATCAATAGTTCCTCGATCATAGGTGCGGACATAGATGCCATCCAACATCTGAATCAGTTCAACGACTTCTGGTTGATCGCTCACCGATTTGGTAACCAGATTGATGAGTTTCGCGGGTAAGTTAACTTCGACCTTTGCCGTGAGAGGCTCTGGGAAATCGAAGAGGATCAGTCCTTTTTCAAAATGGTTTTGCGGTTTCATGGCGTTTCTCCTTTTTAGTTTGAGCAGTGCTGACCTTCTGGACCCTGAACATTTTCAGTGAGTGTGTTAAAGTTATACAAAATCCGGTGAATTGCTGATGAAATCTTTTTCTCTGTTTCGATGCGTAGCGGGAGGCTGTTTCAATCTGAACAAAGGCGCGACCGGAAGCCTCATTAATCTGCACATTCGGAAGTTTTTCGCTAACAACGGTGCCTGTTCGCGCCACAGCGTAATTCAACTTACCGAGGGCGTAATAGAGATCACGGGAGGCTTGCTTCACTTTCAGATATCGTTGGTACTGATAGATGATGAACAGAACAACGCCCATGAGACACACTAACACCCCTGCGCGAACGAATGCTAAATTTAAATTATCCCAGAATGTGAACAACAGGGCAATCCCAACAGGACATGCCAACGCGCCTACGTGAACCCACGAAAAACTTAGATTATCCCAGAGTGTCGATAATTGAAATATCCGATGCCACCATCTCTGACCCGCGGCCGGGTGTGCGTGCACATAAGCCTCAACCGCGTCAAAGATTTTCGGGGGCGGTTCCGGTCTCGGAAGTTCGTGTAACGCGCCGCTAATGGCTTGTGCGAAGCGAACTTCATCTTGACACGTTGCACACGATTCGACATGTGATGCGATGCTCGCGGACGTGTCTGCATCCAATTCGTCGTCAAGATATGCTTCTAAGGTATCCTGTACTTCCGCGCAAGTTAAATCTTGATAGGAAGGAAATCGGTTCATTCGTCATTTCTCCAATAGGGACGCAATAGTTCCCGCAATTTCTTGCGGGCACGGAATGCTGTTGATTTCACGGTGCCTTCAGGTTGCTCTAAGACCTCTGCAATCTCCTTGAAACTCATACCGTTCAATTCCCGCATAATTATCACCGCACGCATATCTGGCGGCAATTTCTTGATGGCACAATGCACGGAATCCTTGAGTTCCTGCTGAACCACAAACTCATCGGGCAATGGATTTGATCGACCAGAATGTGCGTGCATTAAAGTTTCGAGTTCTGTTTCGGGGTCCGAATCGTCTCCTTCTGTTAAATGCACCTGAAATTTATGTCGCTTCAGCAGATTGAAACAGAAATTCTGTGCACATTTTAGTAACCATGAACGCGCGGTTTTCGGACGCAATTTAGCACGGTATTCCCATGCCTTGATGAACGTCTCTTGTGTTATGTCCTCTGCATCTTCCCGATTTCCGAGCAGATAGAGGGTGTGTTGATAAATCTGAGCCTTGTGTTCGTCAAAAAGTGCAAGGAATTTATCTTCCGTCATATTACGACTCCGCCCTTTTGGCGCAGCTTGCAGGTTTCCAAAACTTGCTGTTAAGGTAAAGTAAGGTTACCGTTACTACAAATGAGTTTCAAAAAAGTTGCACTTTTTTGTAATTTAAGTTTTTTTGGAGGTGTTTAGGTAGGATAGTTTAGATATCGGGACTCGACTTAAGAAAATTTAGGGAACCTTGACAATTGTATGGGAACATCTGTTGCTGGTGTATAGAGAGACACAATTAACACCTATCCCCATTCAAATACGGTTCCGAGCAGGCGCATCGGTTCATCGCGGAGCCATCTATATATCTGTGGTGCTTCATCAACATGGACGCGGTGTCGAATTAACGGGGCAATCTTGATGGAACCTTGGCGTAAAAATCGGCAGAGATTTTCCAAATCATCACGAGTGAAATGGCTGCACTGAAGGATGCTAATCTCCTTAAATTGTCCGACGTTGAAAGTATAGTTGACATCAAACCGTCCTGCGACCAAGAGGAGTCGCCCACGAGTTTTGCAAGCCTGAATCATCGGTGTGACCATGTCTGGGACACCGGCGAAGTCCATGACAGCGTCAAATGCGCCATCTTGGATCTGTGCATTCCAACCGTCGCCGCTTGTATTAACGACCTGTTCTGCGACCCCGAGTTGACGAATCTGTTCCAGTCGTGATTCCTCAACATCGCACACTGTGACGCGTGCCCCCATGGCGTATGCGATCTGTGCTGCAAACATACCGATACATCCCTGTCCGACAATAAGCACGCTTTCACCAATACGTGGATCAACGCGACGGCAGCAGTGCATCGCGACACCAGAAATCCCGAAAAGGGCAGCATCCGCCGGATCAACATCTTCTGGCAATTTTAGCAAAAGCCCATCCTCTGGGATGGTGAACCGTTCAACATGATCCACACTGGCATAGATGAGATCACCGACCTGAAGTTGCGTCACGTCCGGTCCCGTCTCAATGATTCTACCGACGTTCTGGTATCCGCCACCTGCGGGCAGTCGGTCATCGGGTGCCGAATAGTTTCCACCGATAATCTGATTCCGTTCTGTGCCGTTGGTAAGTCCCGTGAAAACGGCTTGACAGAGTAC
>VXXH01000565.1 GCA_009835515.1 Candidatus Poribacteria bacterium | reverse complement strand
GCTTTTTCAACAAGTTCAATCGTTGCTGCAAGCGTACCACCAGTAGCCAAAAGATCATCGCATAAAAGGACGCGGCTCCCCTTTGGAAAATCGTCTTGATGAATCGTGAGTGTGTCTTCTCCGTATTCAAGGTCGTAGGTCACTTCAAATGTGTCGTAGGGTAACTTCCCTTTTTTACGTACAGGAACAAAGCCTGCCCCCATCCGATACGCAAGTGCAGACGCGAAAATGAACCCTCTTGCTTCGGGTCCTGCGATTATGTCAACGCCCTCACTTTTATAGTGGTTTGCGTAGACCTCAATGACAGCATTGAAAACAGGTGCATTTGCTAAAAGTGGCGTAATGTCTTTAAACATAATACCCGGCTTAGGATAATCAGGTATAGTTCGGATAAATTTAGATAACTCGTACATAACGTTGTAAAACCTCCTGTTATTTTGTATATGGCAATTAGTAGTTTCGGACTTGCGATAATACCAATTTTGTTCTCAAAATAAGACGCATCTTGAAAACAAAAATATAAGTGCGTTTCATTTCAGTTCTCCTTGTGTTAGTGCGGGGTTTTACGTCTCCCCACAGGACGTGATTGAAGCGTTTTGTTGCGGATATTTTCATCTGCCTCCGTGGCGAGGTCTTGTGTTTTCACTTCCGTATGAGCATCCTACGCGTTGCCTTAAACCCTCCGGCGGTTAGCGTGTAGAAATAGACACCACTTGCAACAAACTCACCAATGTCATTTTTACCATCCCAATACCCAGCTCGGCCCTTGTTCTGATAGATACCCGCAGGCATGAGTCCCAATACTAACGTCCGAACCTTTGTTCCATTCACAGTATAGATTGTCACGGTCACCTCTGCGGGTTCGGATAATTGATACGGGATCCATGTCTCTGGATTAAACGGGTTCGGATAGTTCGGCAATAACATTGTCTTTTCAGGTATAAGGACTGTTAGAAGTCGTTCGAGATTTGCAATTCCCTTTTGGAAAGCGAGCGACCCATCGTCCTCAGCGCGTGCGTGGTCTATCCATGCTTGAACTGTTGCGGGGTCTAATCCCTTTATGTCTTCTATTGCGATAGTCGTCGGTGCTGCGCCGCTTGTTGATTCACCGAGATGTTGTGCGACAAGGACTAGGTCCAAGATGTTAATAGTTCCATCGCTGTTTACATCTGCTGGCGAATTAGTGGATGTGGGTTTCCGGAGGTTTTGGGCAACGAGAACCAAATCTAAAATATTCACCGCTCCATCTGCATTGACATCCCAAAGCAGCGTGCCTTTCAACATCAGTGGGAGATAAAGCGGACCGGCAGGGATTTCTCTACCTGTGTTATCAACGAATCTGAAGTTATTCAACCTCAATTGTGTTTCACCGCCTGCTTTTGCTGTGAAAGTTACCGACAAGAGCACGCCTGTACCACTCACACTGCTGCCATCGCGTGTTGCGTTACCAGTCCCTGTAATTTTACCGGTCTGATTATCAATTGTACCTTCCTGAAACGCAGTTACAGTACCCGCCGACTCCAGTAAATAGCCTTTATGCACCGCAAGCACTTTGAGAAGTAAGGGGTCAAAATCGATGTCAAACTGCCATTCTGCTAAATCGGTCACATTTTCTGCGTATAGGTCAACAGTAAAAGTTTCAGCTGCGGCGAACACACCATTAGAAAGGACATAATTAGAAAGCGCATATCCGACACCCGCAAAAGGGAGGACTGTATATTCTGCATCTGCTTGGAAACCAAAGTATCCACTCCATCTGCCTGTGCCGTTACCCACAGCGACTAACAATGTATTTTGACCTTGCTTGAGCGTGACAGGAAAAGCCCTTTGGTAATCGTAAGCATTATAATATACGATTCTTTCATGAACCAAGCTGCCATTCAGCCAAACCTTGAGCGTGTCATCATGTCCAACAAACATCCTTGTGTGCTGTTCCTTTGGCGAATCTATAGTGATAGTGCCGTAAACGACTCGTTCCTGTCCGTTCCAGCCGATAGCACTCACCATTTCGTTTATGTTGTTTGCGGCACTGGGTGAAATTTTCAAGGGAGTCCACGCATAGTCGCCAACGATGTCCCCGGGTGATGCCCCGTGCGTTGCGATGTGTTGCTCTGTAACAGTTCCGCCACTTACTTTGGCCAACAGATCTATTGTGCTGTCAAGATGTTCATCTGGCAACAATACCCATAACCACGGTCCTTCTATTTTCAGACCCCCGCGTGTCGGGTCTAAGTTGGCGGCTGAATCGTCGGGAGGTGTTACGGGTTGCCCTGGATCAACGATAATGCTCCCCATAAACTTTCTATGTTCTGCTTTTGCAGCCTCTACCCATGCTGGGAGTGCCCCGAATCGGTGTTCAAGTTGTGCCTCGTAAAGTGAATTAGGATAGACGTGCGTCCCAAATCCTTCAACATAAGCGTTACGCGGGATCAAACCACCCAATGTCTTGTATCCGATCACACTGCCTTGAGTGATGGTATGTCCGTCGGGGACCCACAGGTCAAAAGTGCTATTCGTAAAAACAGTGTTGTTCCATCGGACGTATCCATCTAAATGGTACGGCAAGCTATCTCGCCCACCCCCAGATGCATGATGGTTCATGCAGATGTAATTATCGAACAATGAATGGCGCGCCTGCGCGCCGTGTGTATCAGGTCCCTTTACTAACGGACCCCGGACATGCCATACAACACTTCCTGCCGCGTAATGCGACACGGCTGCACCATGCCACATGCCTCTGTCGGTATAATCTTCCAAAAATGCCGTGAGGCAATATGTTGAACCAAAGAGACTCCCTAAATTATGTCCGAATCTACCATCAACGATATTACTAACAGCAGTCGTCGCATAA
>VXXH01000547.1 GCA_009835515.1 Candidatus Poribacteria bacterium | reverse complement strand
AATGAATTGCCCTACTACGAACCTAATTTAACTCATAAACTCAATCTTGATGCAATAATATTGTATCACTTTTTTGAAAATCAACAAACGTCTCTAAACCCCGCACCAACGCAATCGGCGCATCAATGTCTATTCTCGGTGCGATCGTCTCATCCACGCGTTCCGTCACAGTCGCGCGCTCATACCCCACAGCCGTCGAAAACAGTCTATTTCTTGAGTCGGCTAACGAGCGGGATCATCTATTTCCCATGACACTACTCCTCTTCTACTATTTTCCAAGAAACTAAATCCTTATTGTACGCGACCCTCGGAAACCATTCAGCCATCAGTTCTGCAAGCAGTAGATACTGCTCAAGCGGATACGGCTCAAAAATTTTATCACTCGCACCAAACCACCATTCAGTCCCGTATGCCCAGTACTCACTTGCATTCGCCAGGTTCCATGACTTTTCTGCCTTTCCCTCTCTGACTTCTGCTATCTTCACCGCATACACAGTTTCCAACCGCGCCAAGAACCTCGGATCCAAATGCACCATCTCAGGTTCTAAGACATGTGCAAACTCATGTATAAATGTCCGCAACGGATAATCGCCTTTCGACACAGTGGCAACACAATCCCCACCGGCAGGCTTCGCTGCAGCTTTTAAGTCGTAGCTGCTTGCGTAGCAGATCCCCCCAAAACCAAATGTTGTACCCTTGATGACAAAGTCATCCAACTGAAACTCTGGTATATCATCGAAATCCAAGTAATCTTTGATAAGCACCATATAAAAGCGTCTATGTTTCGATAAAAGCCGTTCTCGAAGTTCTGGATATTTGGAAGTCATCAGAAGAACAACATCTCTGGCAGCAATCAAAAACACATCTTCTACTTTATTATTCGCCACAATTGCGATGCCCCCTGCGTCAATATACTTCATGTAGAACGCTTTTTGCAGCGCGTGGAAGTCCAGATCAGCGACACCCGCAGCAAGATACGCATCCCGCCCTTTTCTAAAAAAATCAATGACCTCCGGACTGTTGTACAGTGGGTTGGGGAGCGGTCCAAGGATCAGTTCTCTCTGTCTATCGAGTCGGTCAGCTTCATGCTGCATCGCCGCCAACACATCGTCTGGCAATGTTGTCTGGACAGTCGAAGCCTGTTCTGCCTCCCGCTGAAGTTGTTCAGCAACGAGATTAAAGTCAACCGCCTCGTCACACCCAAGGGCAGAAAAGCAAACGATCCACAGCAGAAAAAGTAATCTTTTCACCAAAACACTCCTTTTCACTCAATTTTTAGCAGTACCCACAACTCCTTTTCAAATTGCATGTTAATTTTCCCATGCAAAACATTGCCGGACGGATTGCATCTGAAAAAGTAAGAGAGATCGTTCATAAGTACATGCAGCTCGGTGAATAAAAACATAATCTCTAACCTGAATTTCTGTACCCAAAATCCTGCGATAATACTCTTGAAGTTGTTTTGTTTTCGGTTTAAAAACCATGTGAGTACCCTCTTGACGAGACGTTCATCTTCAATTCAAAGCGTTTGTAACTATCACAAGGTCCAAGATATTCACAACACCATCGAAGTTCAAATCAAATTTCAAATCGGAATCTATTGAACTACCAAAAGCGTTAGCAACTATCACAAGATCCAAAATGTTCACAGCACCATCAAAGTTCAAATCTTCACGAGGACTATTCACCATCTGTTCTAATTCTTCCCAAAACTCAACATTTGAAGAGGTGCGATGCAGTATAGAAATCGCTTGTTCTATTTCCAGGTGATGCTCAAAATAATACCGGATTGTCGGAAGCACGTCCAGTTGTTTATACGTCTTAATATGTGCATTCAATATTTCCAGTTCTTGTGCTTTATATCTGTCCCCCAAATATGCAAAGGTGCCGCTATAAGCAAGGGACCACTGCGAAAATAAGAAATCCGTAATCGGGTGTTGATCTCCGTAATCCAAATTGACCACGTTCCAATAAAAAGCGACATAGGGAGCTGTCACCGCGTGAATAAATTCGCCAGAAAAAACAATATCTGGCATCGCTGCAATAAGTTCTTCATGTAAAAGCATATTCCCTTGAATAGGTGTCAATCCATCAATTTTAGCGTGATTTCTGATAAGCCCGTTAGCGTCAAGATGGAAGGCATCAATGTTATATGTCTCTTGCACGTTTTTCAATAATTGCACGAAATATTCTCTATAACTTGAAGCTGCAGGATTTATGTAAGCGGGGCCTCCGAGTTCCAATTCCCATCCTTGTATGTTTCCATCGCTATCTCGATAGAAATAGGGTTCCCACTCAGCGTAACGCGGGTGGTCTTGATCAACAAACGGAAAACCTTCATAGACCATTACCCTAAATCCGCGAGCCTTTGCCTCAGATACAAACGCCCCGAAGTTTTCCTGTCTCCAACCGCCGCGACAGTAAAGTAACACATTCTGCGGGTTGATCTGTTGTGGTAAAAAATCTAACATTCTAATGTAGCTCCGATTCAGTGAACAGTACATAACAACGAGTTGAATATCTTTAATCCACGCAGGTCGACGAGCAAGGCGCGATGCATTTCGCTGTATCATCGCTTGACGATACGTTTCTGCAGGCACCTGCCAATTACCCCTATATGTATTAAACCTCCAAATCGCGGAAGTAATATGTTGATGCTCTTCAAAAGGAAGAAAATTGTGTGTGTTAAAAGCAATAGCAAAGATATTTGGCTTTTTTCTCTCTGGCCAATGACCGAGTGCTTGAAATTGATCTGTTTCATCCTCACTCATCACAAAACATCCGCCCAATGTTCCTTGCACGACGGCAAGAGGGGCTTCCCATAAACCCGGATACGTCCAATACAAATCCATTGTG
>VXXH01000334.1 GCA_009835515.1 Candidatus Poribacteria bacterium | reverse complement strand
CAGGCAAAACGGGTAATCAACTTGATACAAAACAATTCATGAAAAAAAAGACTTAGAAAAATTAAACCGTATCCGATATAATACATTTGGCTTCACAGAAATTACAAATAGTTAACGGATGGTGAAAGAAAAACACGATAATTCTCTCACCACCCTGGCGAGATCAAAATTGGGAGTTTTGAAACCGCTTACTTATTATTTTAAGATACTCAGCAGAGTATTTTCAAATAAATTAAGCTTTTTTCCTTGATTTTTAATCGAGTTTCAGGTATAATTTTAGTGAAGTTTTGATGGTGGGTTGTAGGCGGCGCGCCCCGCGCCGTCCCACCGATACCACCACAAGCCTTTACAACAGGTATCAAAACTTCGCGAGATCAAAACTTCAATCCATTAGATTTTTTGCTGACTTACCATACAATTTAAGGCTTGATTTCTCGTCACGAGGATCACAGTACCTTTGCATTTATACTGGTAATAGGCGTACCCTTTAACGGAGTACTCCATGACCAATTTATCTGAAATCACATTAGGATGCGGTACATCCTATCCGCTTGATAGCATTCAAGATCAAGGGATCTCATTTATTCCTTTCTGGGAAAACCCCGAAGGTGATGAAGTCCCAATGTACAAATTCGCACATCTCTGGGGCGAAAGACGACAGATCACACCAGAAACATTCTCGAAAAAGAGCCCATGGGACAAACGCAAAGCCATCGGGGTCCAAATCTTTACCGGTAAACCGACATTCAGGAATGCCGAGCACACCAAAAACGGATTTATCCACCTCGTTGACATTGACATCGAACACTTAATGGCTTCTGAATACCCCGATACTCTTTCAGAAATCCTTGAGACCTACAACAAGTCCTGTGATCGAGAGCCATGTATCATCATCACCAAGCGCGGCGGTATAAGACTCTCATGCTTCTCAGACTACTGCGGTCCCAAATTTGCGTGGAGAAACACTGAAAAGCAGATGCTTATCGAGATACACGCACTGCACGGAATGAGTAAAGTCGATAAACGTTACTCACAAAACAGAGGGTCTCTGCTAAACATTCCCGAAGTGCCGAAGACAACACTGCAAGAAATCTACCATATCGCAGAATCCATCGGCACACAAGTCCAAGCACAGACCAAATCAAGCCGCATCGCAGAATGTCAGATACAGAACCTCAATATTCAGTGGAGAGAAAAACACCACGGAGATAAGACCTACAATGTTTCGCAACTCTTTCCCACCGAGTTCTGCCAAAACACCACACACATATCCAATCGCAATGAAGTCCGATTCACCGCTTATGGCAGTCAAAGCATAAGCGGTTTTTGTTTTAACTGTGGTGAAGCGTGGTGGGAAGTACCACCGAAACAGAACATGAGCAGCATCCCCTCGACCCCGCAGAAATACCACAGCTTCGCATACCAATCGCGAAGGAGATACAAATGAATATTTCAACAGAATTTCCAACCGAATTAGCCTTCCAACATGGCTTCGAGCAATTCGACAAAGCCTATAATGGCATCGATTGGATATGCCCAGCTTTCAACTTCGCTGCGGCACTCGCACAAGCGAGCATGGCAATGGGTAAAAAGTTCATTCTCAAGGAACAGGGAACGCAATTCCCAAACTTCTACCAAGTCATCCTCGGACGCTCACACCTTGCAGCAAAGTCACCAACGCTCGATAGGGCAACAATCGGCGTTGAGTTCCTTAAGCGGAATATAGACCCACCCGAAAATATCAATATCATTTCCGCAGTGAACTCACCTGAAGGACTCAAAGAATGCTTTGCCACACACCAAAACGGCGACCCAGATGACCCAGAAGAATGGTTCAACCCCGGAAACGGTGTCAGAGGATTCATTCAATTCGATGAACTTGCGACATTGCTCGCAAAAACCAACCAGAAAACGACAAGCGGCATATCGGTTGAACTCACCCGAATCTATAACCCTTCTCCACTCGCACTTGAAAACAACACTCGACAAAACAAGTCGTACGGTGAAGATTGGGTCGTCAACATATTCGGATGCAGCACACTCGCGTGGTACGAAAAGTTCATCACCGAAGGTGATTTTACATCCGGGTTCCTCAACAGGTTCGTTTTCTATCTCCATGAACAACAACCTATCAAATCCAGGTTCGGCAAAATGGACGAAGGTGCCATCGGAATGTGGCAAACCCGCCTAAAGACTGCAATGATCGAGTCGCTCAACCGAAGAAACCCTATGGAATACAAGCTATCTGACGAAGCTTTTAAACACTGGGACAAGTGGTACATAAAAATCATGGATCACTTACTCGAAAAGCCCGATGACCTAAAACGAGAGGCTGTTGCGAGAATAGCATCCCAAGTTCTCAAACTCTCACTCATCTACGCAGTCCTGAATCCGCCAGACAACAAAGTAACACTCCCACAACTTGAAAGTGCCATCGCCGTAGGAGAATACTGGGCGGCCTGTTCAGGCGCAACGATGGAGCAGATTGACCTTGATCTAAATGTGAAGGCTGAACGACGAATCATGGAAAAGCTCATCGAGAAATCACCCAACCACGAATGGATCACAGTCCGAGAACTCAGACAATCCATCAATACCAAGAGTATGAGCTCGGCAGTCTTCAACAAAGCCGTCGAAGCCCAAATCGAATCAGGCAAAATAGAGTTCCATTTGAACGAGAACAACAAGAAATTCGTCCGGATACCAGAAGATGAGGTGTAGACACGTAGACACAATTTTGGGGGGTGTAGACACGCGCGATGTCTACACCTAAAAAACCCAGAAAAAAGCCCTGGAACCCTTGTATTTACTATATTATTATTATATTAATATTATTATTAATTATAAGGATTAAGGGG
>VXXH01000410.1 GCA_009835515.1 Candidatus Poribacteria bacterium | reverse complement strand
CGCAGAAAAATTCGCAGCCTATCGCAGCCTGTCGCAGCCGATCCTGGAAAAAAGACGTGAAATCCAATAATTTTTTAAAATTGAATGGCCCTGGACCGGAAATAAGATTTTATAGACAATTCAACAGGCGTTGTGGTATACTATATACATGATGCCAACGAATCTTGAAAACATACGGAATTTCTGTATTTTAGGACACATTGACCACGGGAAAAGCACGCTAAGTGACCGACTCCTTGAGCATACCAATACGCTCGCCGAGCGCGATATGCGAGAACAGGTACTCGATTTGATGGACTTGGAACGTGAACGTGGGATTACCATTAAAGCCACCGCTGTCAAACTGCACTATCCCGCCCCGGACGGAAACCGATATGAACTTAACTTGATTGATACGCCCGGACACGTCGATTTTACTTATGAGGTTTCACGTAGCCTCGCGGCGTGCGAAGGCGCGATTTTAATTGTGGATGCCGCACAAGGGGTCGAAGCACAAACCTTGGCAAACGCCTATCTCGCTATTGACAACAACCTCGAAATTATCCCAGTTGTCAATAAGATTGACTTACCGACGGCGCGCCCCGATGAAGCCAGACGACAGATAGAAGAAGTCATAGGCATTCCGGCAGACGATGCGCTCCTCGTTAGCGCGAAGATGGGAATCGGGATCCCTGCCATATTAGAGGCAATCGTCAATCGGATTCCTGCTCCTGTAGGCGAAACTGAAGCCCCGTTAAAAGCACTCGTGCTTGATTCTGTCTACGATAACTACCGCGGTGTCATTATGTACACCCGCATCTTTGAGGGTAGCGTGAAACCGGGTGAAAAAATTCGGCTCATGGAGACAAGACGTTCTTATGAGGTTGAGGAAGTCGGTATCTTTACACCAGAGATGCAACAGACACCAGAACTCCGCACTGGCGGTGTGGGATACCTCATCGCTGGCATCCGGGAAATTGACAAGGCGAAAATAGGCGATACTATCACAGATCACGTCAGACCGACTGAAACACCACTGCCCGGTTATCGCGAGATGAAACCGCTTGTGTTCAGCGGCTTGTATCCAGCGGACACAAACCAATTTCATGCGCTGCGGGAGGCACTTGACAAACTCCGACTGAATGATTCCTCTTTTAATTTTGAACCTGAAACTTCTGTTGCACTCGGTTTCGGGTTCCGGTGCGGTT
Source organism: Candidatus Poribacteria bacterium (assembly GCA_009835515.1). Lineage (GTDB taxonomy): Bacteria > Poribacteria > WGA-4E > WGA-4E > WGA-3G > WGA-3G. The sequence goes on along the minus strand of VXXH01000410.1, from coordinate 1,673 downwards.
TTCTCGGCTTGCTCCACATGGAGATAATCCATGAACGGCTTGAACGGGAATTTGGACTCGCACTCGTCCGGACAGCGCCGAGCGTCATGTACCGTGTTCACCTGAAAACGGGCGAGGACGTATACGTTGATAACCCCGCGCATCTCCCTGAACCGAATAATATCGAACGAATTGAAGAACCGTATGTCAATATTGACATCATTGTGCCGCGCGACTACATCGGAAATGCGATGGAACTTTGTCAGAAGCGTCGGGGTGTATATAAGCGGATGAACCAATTGGACGCGACTCGCGTGCAGTTACTCTACGAACTTCCGCTCGGTGAAATGTTGATGGATTTCTATCCGAAACTTAAGTCCCTGACCCGTGGATACGGATCGTTAGAATATGACATCGGCGAATATAAAACCGGAAAGTTAGTAAAATTGGATGTGCTGCTTAACGGCGACCCTGTGGACGCACTTTCGACGATCTTGCCGCGCGATACGGCAGAAACCCGTGGAAAGGCGTTAGTTAGCAAACTCAAAGAGTTGATCCCGCGCCAGATGTTTGTAGTACCGGTTCAAGCAGCGATTGGTAATAAAATTGTCGCTCGCGAAACGGTTCAGGCACTCCGAAAAAATGTTACAGCGAAATGCTACGGTGGCGATGTGAGTCGGAAACGGAAGTTGTTGGAGAAACAGAAGGAAGGCAAAAAACGGCTCAAACAGATTGGCAAAGTCGATGTACCACAAGAAGCCTTCACTGCGATGTTGGCAACTGATGAGTAATACACATAAACAATTGGGCACAGGATAAAACCACTTCTACGTTGGAAAAAGGAGGGTGCCGTTCTACTGGGCGGTTTCTACGATGAATAGCACGCAAAAACACACCCAAACTCAGACTAAATTATCCGTACAGCAAATATTAGAAAAAACCTGGGTCAGAGAGCACGCAAAACCGATCGTTGTTATACTGATTCTCGTGTTCGGTCTGATACGTCCTTTTATTGTGGATGCGTATAGAATCCCTTCTGGCTCGATGGAGGATACACTGCTCATCGGTGACCATATTTTCGTGTGTAAGTTTATCTATGGCGTTAAGATCCCCGGCACACAGATAAAAATCTTTGATGTTCATGAACCTGCGCGCGGCGATGTTTTCGTCTTTATTCCATCACATGACGAGCGACATTTTATCAAGCGCATTGTAGCCATTGAAGGCGATACCGTTGAAACGCGTGGTAATACGCTTTATGTGAACGGTGAGGTCGTTGATGATAGCACCTACACAAAACATCTGAAATTCAGCCATTTTAAGAGAGATTTTCCGCCGTTCCGGAATCCAGAATATATCCCAACGGGTGAGAGTTTTGACGATTATACTTTAACCGCAAGTCAATTTCGACGTAAATTTCCTGAGGGCAAGCCGTTTATTATTCCGAAAGGAATGGTTTTCGCGATGGGTGATAATCGTGACCTGAGCAGCGATAGCCGGACTTGGGGCCCGGTGGCTGTAGATGATATTAAGGGACAGGCTTTCATGATTTGGTGGTCGGTCGCCAATCGTCCTGTAAAGTTCTGGGAAATATGGAAATTGGTGGGAAATATCCGGTTTAACCGAATTGGCAAACTGATCCGTTCCGAACCAGATTCGTTCATGTCAAACTAACCGAAAGAAGGAGAGTACAC
>VXXH01000304.1 GCA_009835515.1 Candidatus Poribacteria bacterium | reverse complement strand
ATGTGAGGGGGAAGACATCGCGATCTTCAACGCAGGTGAAGCGTTTTATGCTGTCAATAACGCCTGTCCGCATCAGGGCGGTCCGCTCAACCAAGGCGTATTAGAAGACAACCTTATCACCTGTCCGTGGCACGGTTGGCAATACGACCTGAAAAGTGGATGCCCTATTACCACACCGAACCTCCGAACCTATCCACTCCGGATTCAGGGAGACACGCTACAAATTGCCATTACCCCTGCAGCATCAGCAAACAACAAGCTGGAAGATACCTTTTTTAACGAAGTTATTGAAACCGATCAGGTCTATGAAATCCTTGAGGAGATTCAGCTCGGAAAGACACTCGATGAAGTCTTTGAGAACATCCACGCTGGACTTCAAAACATAGTGCCGCATAACCGGTTAGGCATCGCACTCATTGACGAATCTTCCGGTGATTTAGTGCAGTGCAAAACGAAATCTAACAGAAAAATTTTGCTGGACAACGGGTTTTCGGCAAAAATCAAGGGGTCAAGCCTTGAGCCTATCCTCAATTCAGGTGAAGCACGGATTATTGACGATTTCAAGGAAATTCTCGCAAAAAGACCGACACCCTGGACAAGACTGATGGTTCAAGAAGGGATGCGCTCCAATCTGACACTTCCGCTCAAGGTGCAGGGTAAACCGATTGGGGTCGTCTTTTTCACCAGTGAAAAACCCAGAGCATTCTCCGAGGCGCATATTGGGCGACTCAAACCCATTGCCGGACAACTCTCAATTCTGATTGAAAAAGGAGATTGGACAGACAAACTCGCCGAAAATAACAGACGATACCACACACTTTTTGAGATGTCCAACGACGCAATCTTCATCTGTCCATCACTAACGGAGGACTTCGTTACCGCAAACGAAAATTTCTGTGCATGGCTCGGTTACACACACCAAGAACTGGTTAATCTGTCGTTGCGTGCCCTAATGCCTCCCAATGAATTTCAAAATACCCGCGAAACGCTCAAAAGCCTCAACCAACAGAATCCTATTACCTTCCAAACAGAACTGTCTCGGAAAAATAAAAGCCGCTTATCGTTGGAAATTCGCGCCATCCGAATTAGGCATGACGGGAGGGAATTCATCCAAGGGTTCGCCCGTGATCTCTCGGAGGTAAAGGCACTCAGTGCCCAACTCAAGGCGCACCATTCGTTTGGGAACCTCATCGGAAAAAACCGAAAAATGCAGGAGATTTTCGAGTTGATTCAACTCGTCGCACCCATGAAAACGACAGTCCTGATTCAAGGCGAAAGCGGTACCGGCAAAGAACCGATCGCCCACGCAATCCACTACAATAGCGAGCGGGCAAAAAAACCCTTCATCCGCGTTAATTGCGCAGGCTTAGTTGATAATCTGCTGGAGAGCGAACTCTTTGGACATGTCAAAGGCGCGTTTACCGATGCCATCGCAACACGCGAAGGACGATTCGCAGCTGCGGACGGCGGCACGCTTTTTCTTGATGAAATCGGCGAGTTAAGTCTCGGCACACAAGCAAAGTTGCTCCGCGTCTTGCAAGAGGGCGAATATGAAATGGTCGGGTCAACCGAGACAAAGAAAGTAGATGTCCGCGTCATCGCAGCGACAAATCGAATCCTGAAAACAGAAATTGACGCTGGACGTTTCCGCGAGGATTTATACTATAGGCTCAATGTCGTCCCGATTACGCCGCCGCCACTCTGTGAAAGACGAGATGACCTCCCACTCCTCATTGAACACTTCATCGAAAAATTTAGTCAACAGACGCAAAAGTCGATTCATCGCATCTCACCCGATGCCCTTGAAATCTTAATGGATTATACCTACCCCGGCAATGTGCGAGAGTTGGAGAATATCATAGAGCACGCATTCGTCAAATGTCAGGGCGGAAGCATTGAAAAGCAACATCTCCCGCTCGACCTTATTTCGTCGAGAGATGATATTGTTACGCAGGCACTCAGGGAAAGTAACCCACTCGCTGCATTGGAACGTGAATTAGTCCAACGGGTTTTGGAGGCATCTGATGGAAAGCCGCAGCTCGCTGCACAACGTTTGGGGATCAGTCGTACGACCCTATGGCGAAAACTCAAGGCAGTATAGTTGAAGTATTGGGCAATCGCTTTGTGGTGGAACTTACAGGAAATCCAGACGCTTGAAATCCAACTTCGACACATTTTTTGATTGACAACTTCGTTGTGGTTAACATATCATAGCGATAAGCGTTGATCCCTGCTATCGTCGGAAAGGAGTACCGAAAATGGTGAAAGCCCTATCACTCGTGGCACACGACGATTTAGAAAGCCAAGTTGAAGCATTGGAAAGGGACGGTTATGTCTATTTCCCCAGCGTGCTTGATGCCGATGAAATCGCTGAATTGCGTGCAATGATGGATCGATTAGAGGCAATCCCGGAGTCTCATGATCGGGACGAAACACTTGAGAATGGCGACGCATTCCTCCATAAGCTTATCAGCAACTCTTTTAATCGCGACCCACTGTATCTCCAGTTCCTTGACAGATCACCCGTTATTGAAGTCGCTGAGGCGGCGCATGGCGAGGATTGCCATTGCATCGGTATGCATTCATGGCTAACAGGACCGGGACGGCCGGATCAGGGATTACACACCGATTGGCTGCCAATCTCTCTACCGACAGATGTTCGTTCGGATCCACGCGTCAAAGTCCCAATCTTCATCACTACCGCTCATTACTATCTCAACGATATGTATGAGGAATTGGGACCGACGAAGTTTGTGCCGGGCAGCCATTTCTCTGGATGTTCCCCAAACGGCGCAACAGAATGGAATAACCGAGGTGAAGAGAGTATCCTATGCAATGCGGGGGACGTGGTGCTTTTTCGT
>VXXH01000870.1 GCA_009835515.1 Candidatus Poribacteria bacterium | reverse complement strand
AGTCCCATCAGTATACTTTTGTTTGAAATTGCCAAATATATCTGATTGATTTGATACGATTTCTTGAAGATTTATCTACAAGTTGTAATGTGGGGTTCTACAGCGAAGTGTAAACATATTTTCGGATTCTACTATAATGTTTTGCTTTGGGGATAGGTCAGAAACAGAGCTCGAATAAGGTGATCACAAAAGCGACCAACTTCTGCTTATACACATACATAGATGCTCTTTTCAGAACTGGACTATTGCGAAAAATTAGACGCTCTTTTTTCTCAATAGGAAAAAGATTGGGCAGGCACAAGGCCTGCCTTAACAAAAATCAAGAAACGGATGTCCATAAGATCATCCGTACAATGGAAGGGAACAATTACTTGCGTATGAGCATTTTCCGTGTTGCGGTGAAATCGCCTGCTGTGAGCGTATAGAAGTAGACGCCACTTGCGACAGATTCACCAAGTGCATTTTTGCCATCCCAATACGCCGCACGGCTACGAGATTCATAGATACCGATAGGTTGATATCCCAATTCCAATGCCCGAACCAACTTGCCATCGATAGCATAAATGGATACCGCGACCTCCGCAGGTGCTGCTAATTGATACGGGATCCACGTTTCTGGGTTGAACGGATTCGGGTAGTTTGGCAGCAGTGCGGTTTCTTTTGGCGTTAATGCAACAAGAAGTTGTTCCAGTACTAAGATACCCTTCTGAAAAGTAGGATCTGTTAGGTTCACTTGCCGTGCTTCACGCAACCACTGCTGCACCTCTGCCCATGTCGGAGTGATTCCGAGATCGCGATGCCATACAGAAGGCGCAGCCGCACCTCTACCAAATGCTCCAGCAACTAAGACGAGGTCTTGAATATTCACGACTCCATCTTCATTTACATCTGCGACGTTTTGACCGGTTTGTCCGAAGTTTCCGGCAACCAGGACCAAATCCTGGATATTAACTATGCCATCCCCGTTCACATCCTCCAAGTGCTGTGACAAAGAGGTTGTATTGACTGGAAATCTTCCCTCTGTGAAGTTCCCATTTACATCTATAACCTGAAGAATCACAATGTCATTGTCCGATGCCAGTTGCGTCGTGATGAATGTGACGGTAGGACTGCTGCCGCTTAAGGATTTACAATCAAGAATGTATTGATCTAAGTAGTCTTGCTCTTCTGCGTAATCTCTACCTGCAAAGTAGTCTTCCACTAATGTTGCAGAAACGAGTCGTGCCTGATGAAGGCCATCAGGATCCGTTATTGTAAATCGGAGACGGATTCCCTCCGGGTCAACTGCGCGAGGGGGCCACATTTCAATCGTTGTAGGCTCATTGAAGAAGGGTGTCTCGCTGTTAAAGTAGGGATGAACGTTTAACAATTCAGCGGTACAAGCAGAGGAAACCATTAAATCTACAGTGGGGTTGGGATGGTTGCGGTAATCGTGTTTCAATCCAAAAGCGTGACCGATTTCATGGACTGCCAGCCAATGTCCGTAATCGCCGTCCAAACATTCTTCAGAGGCGATGAGATTTACGACACCACCATGGTCCCAATTACCACCAGTGCCACAGTGAAGACCATCAAGTATTTCGCTGAAATCCATAAAAGCGATGTAGATATTTTTGGTTGGATCGAAACCTGCTTCTCTGATTTCGTCCCAAATTATCCACTTGTTTTGCTGATCATAATACGCATCCGTGAATTTCCCTGCGATATGATGCACTACCGCTTTGCCGCTTTCATCAGTTTCATAGGTAAAGGTTTTTCTACCGTACCCGTATTTTTCCATCGTGTCGGCAAAAAATGTCTGTGCACCTTCGACCCACGCCTCTATTTTGCTATCTATATCGGATTGAGCAGTGCGGTCACTTGGAAGAAAATAGATTAAGCGTACAATGTTTGGTGGGTGTATTGATTCTAAATGGTTTTTGATGTTCTGGACGCGAACCATACCACCTTCACCACCACTGGCGAGAAGTGTCCCATCGGATGAGAAAGCAACACCTCTAATCAAACCGGTATGCCCCTGCAGCGTGGCTATTTTTTCACCACTGGCAACAGACCAGAGCGTTACTTCTCCCCATCCACCACTCGCAAGCACTTTCCCGTCAGCGGAGAAATCAACAGTAGCAACTCCATTAGGACGAAGTGTCCCAAGGAGTTCCCAATTTGAAACATGCCACAACTTGACTTCCCCACCCCATGAAGAACTCGCTAACGTCTGGTCGTCTGGAGAAAATTTAACAAAGTTGATATCTGAAGTATGCCCGTCTAAGATCGTAGCAATTTGTTCACGCTGAACATCCCAGACCTTCACAGTAGTTCCTACGCCGTCATCTGTAGCGAAGTAATTTCCATCGTGTGAAAAAGCGGCTGTCCACACCCAGTTGTCGTGTTGAAGTGTAGCAATCTCAGTCCGGTTGCTGATATCCAATAACTTTGCATGCCTACCGGAGGTAGCGAGCAGTTGCCCATCAGGGTGAAATACTACCGTATGGATCGAGTAGGGCATTCGGATTGTAATAGGTTCACGGGACTCAATATTTTCCCACTGTGAGACATCCCATATTTTAATGGTTCTATCTTCACTCCCACTCACAAGCAATCTGCCATCTGGAGAGAACACGATCGAATTGACTTTTTGCTGATGCCCACTGAGCGTTTTTACGGTATCCCTCTGCCAGTCCCACAGTTTGATAGTGTTATGCCCGCCCGCACTTGCAATAAGAGAGTTATTCATCGGAGAAAACGCTACCGATTGGATAGAATCACCGTGATCAAAGGTGGTGACCTCTTGGGCAAAACCGAAGTGGACAAAATGAAATAAAACAACTACTGTAAGGAATACGTGTGTGAATTGCACTCTAAACC
>VXXH01000131.1 GCA_009835515.1 Candidatus Poribacteria bacterium | reverse complement strand
GCTATATCTATTCAAGAACGTAGAGAAACCCAACTTTACATGCTCAGCATCCAGGAAATTTCAAATCAAAGCGTTGGGTTTCACTCGGTCTCTGGTGAATGCGGTGTATCTGGAGAAAGTTGTGTTTTTCTACAATTTTCAGGTTTTTGGTGGCATCCGTTCAACCCAACCTACGAGTTATGTAGGCGTTTTTTCTTAAATTGACACCCAGACATCATGTTGCCAGATTGTCACCAAGATCCTTATCGGTTTCCCCTGTCATTAGCAATCCGAGTGCTTCAATATTGTCACGCTGTGCAGTCGCTTCGATTAGTTTACCCCTTGACATCACAAAGAGCCGATCGCTCAGTAAGAGGACTTCATCTAACTCTGTTGAGATGAGGAGCACAGATTTTTTTCTCTCGCGTTGCACCAGCAAATTCTCATGGACATAGCGAGCGGCGTTAACATCTAAACCGCGTGTCGGATTAACGGCGATAAGTAAGTCGGGTTGAAGCGAGATTTCTCGGGCGAGGACAATTTTTTGTTGGTTCCCGCCGGAGAGTGCGGCGGCAGGGATGCCACCGATAGGCGGACGGATGTCATAATCAGCGATAAGTTGTTCCGCTGTATTCCGTTTCCTTTTTTGATTCAGGACATTCCAATGCGCTATGTTTTCCAAGTGCGTTACATTCAGTAAGAGATTCTCTGTAACCGAGAACGACGCGATAACGCCTGTGGTCTGCCTATCTTCAGGGATGTAACCGACTCCACGCTGTCGTACTGCCTTTGTCCCTTTCGGATCGGTGTCTAAGATGCTTATTGTCCCTGATTCGCTATGCCGTAATCCCATGATCGCTTCGGCGAGTTCGCGCTGTCCATTACCATCAACGCCAGCGATGCCGACGATTTCACCGCGATGGGTCGCCATAGAGACATCGGACACCGCGATTTCGTCGCGACTGCCACGTACCGTCAGGTTTGAGAGTTGTAGCACGTTGTCTGATACCTCGCTTTCGAGGGGGGCGTTTCCTGAGCGTTCAACTTCGTTGACCTCCTCTCCGATCATCTCCCGCGCGAGTTCCCGGGCGGTCAGTTCACCCGTCGGACCGAGATAGACTTTTTTGCCGCGCCTTAAAACCGTAATCCTATCGCTGATGCTTAAAACCTCTTTCATTTTGTGGCTAATGAAAATGATTGCGCGACCATCGGCTTGGAGTTTGCGGAGAATTGTGAAGAAGCCTTCTACCTCTTGCGGACTTAAAACGGCTGTCGGTTCATCAAGGATGAGAATCCGAGCGTCAACCGCCAGTGCCTTTAGAATCTCTACGCGTTGTTTTAAACCGACTGAAAGCGTTCGGACTAACGCACTCGGATCAACAGCCAGACCGAACTGTTCCGAAAGTTCTTCGGTAATGTGAATCGCGTCTTCTTTTTTAAAGCGGAATTTTCCCAACGCCTTCTTATAAGCACTGTTTTCAGATGGATTTTCCGCTGTGCCCCGACGCACTTGCCCAAGACTCAAGGTCATATTCTCAGCGACAGTCAGATTTTCAACCAACATAAAGTGCTGATGCACCATGCCAATACCGCTAACAATTGCATCACGCGGAGACTTTGCCCGTAACCTACGTCGCCAGCCTTCACGATCTGTGACATAGATGCGTCCTGCTGATGGCTGGTAAAGCCCATAGATAAGATTCATCAGTGTGGACTTTCCCGCACCATTTTCCCCTAAAATCGCGTGAATTTCACCAGTTTGGAGCGCAAAATCAACACTATCAACAGCAACGAAATCACCAAAGGTTTTCGTAACATTCCGAAGTTCAAGGATATTTTCTTTTTCCATCTACAGCAGGCACCACTTTTCCGCGCTCGCGGGTGTCAATTCTCCATCGTAAGCGATAACCCGAAGCGCGACTTTCCAACTTTCGCCTTCAGGTGTTAATACAGAGCCTGTCCAAGTCGGGTTATAGAGTGCCATCCCGTAATCCCGAATAAACCACGGCCCCCGAACGCCTTCATTAAGAATGCTCATAAAGACACCAAACGCGCCATGCCCGGTTAACGTGTTCTGGTAGGCAACGAAATCCGATTCGCCTTCGTGGACGACATCAACACTTCCACTGCGTCCATTGTCGCCAAGCACAATACCGCCCATGACAGGCAGGAGCCTTGGTTCAACGCGGATACCGATGCTCCCGAATTTCGTCTGCGGATACGTAACGGCACCGTAAGCAGCGATCTTCTCACTCGTCATATCGCAGATAGTGGCATCATCAAGCGCGTGAAGATTGACAGTACGAATTTCGTCAATCAACGGTTCTTCGTTTTCATCTCGCCAGACGACGTTCTGAACAAATTGGACACCATCGGCGTGTGGCGTGATGTCAATGTCTTTCTGCGTATCCATCCGTCCCAATCTCTCGAAAACTTTGTCTGTAAAGGAGCGGCGAGGAGGTGATGCCCAAAAACCTGCCTCCCGGTCCCCGACCTGAACCGGTCCTTGTCCAACAAAAATACCGTTGTGGAACGGATGGTCAAAGGCAAATTCCTGAACAACCGTATGGCCTGCCGGTGTATAGAACGGAAAGACAAACGGACGATAAAAGTTCGCTCCCACTCCGCCCAAACATCTGCCTGTGTTGCTATCAACAACCAGATGCGTTTTGGCATTTACCTTAACTTCAAAATTGTTTTCCATAATTCCTCGTTTGAGCAAGTTCCACCCTCACTCAATTTCTACGATCTGAATGTTGTTTCCGCAAGTATCATTGAAAATAGCAAAAATTGTTGTTCCTATGTCAGTAGGTTCTACACTGAATTCGACACCAAGGTTGATTAATCGCTCATATTCTTCCTGAACGTTTTCCACACTGAATTGGG
>VXXH01000498.1 GCA_009835515.1 Candidatus Poribacteria bacterium | reverse complement strand
CAATGAAAACTGCCGAAACGATGTACCAAGAACTGGCAAAATCGCTCTCGCAATTCGATTCAGTGGCGCAGAAACTCTGTATCCTTCGACGGTATAAACGCCGAGAGACGCTCCGTATCGGATTGTGCGATCTGCTCAAAACGGTCGATGTCAAGACGACAACGTTGGCGTTGAGTAACTTGGCAGAGGCGGCGTTACAACACTGTTACGCTATCGGGCGCGATCAAATAATGAAACCGAAGTTCGGGACACCGATGAATGAAGAAGGCACGGCACCGTGCCGCTTCGCTGTCATTGGGATGGGAAAGTTAGGGGGCTATGAACTCAACTTTAGCTCCGATATCGACCTTATGTTCGTGTATTCAGATGACGCACGTACGGATATGGGAAATGAGAATAGTGAATACTTCTCACGTCTCTGTGAATTTATGATCAAGGCGATGAGTGAGATAACATCAGATGGTTACGTCTTTCGGGTCGATATCCGTTTGCGTCCGGAAAGTAGCGCAGGTGTTATCATCCGTTCTATGGAGAGTTACGAAAGTTACTATGAGGGATGGGGTGATCTGTGGGAACGTCAGGCTTTAATTAAAGCACGTCCTGTCGCTGGAGATATGGCGTTTGGCGACGAGTTCATCCGTATGATTCAACCTTTTGTGTATCAACGCTACTTAGACGGTGTAACCCTCAGTGAGATAAAGGCAGACATTCGACGCACTAAAGCGCGTATAGAGGAACGACTCGTCGGTGAAGGTGCGAATCTTGATAAGCATGTAAAACTTGGGCCCGGTGCTATTCGCGATATTGAGTTCACCGTGCAGTGTCTTCAGATGATTCACGGTGCCAAGCGCAAATCGTTATGTTCACATAACACATTGGAAACGCTCGCAGCGTTGAAGGAGAACGCGTTACTCACGCCAGAGGACGCGGACGCGCTCACCGCTGCCTATCGGTTTCTACGCACCATTGAGAATAGCATCCAAATTGAGGCAGATCAACAGCGCTACACTATTCCAGAAGGAGAAGTTGAAGAACGCGAACTTGCCCGACGCGTCGGCTACAAACATACTGTAGAAACGGATGCGCTGGAAACATTTCGGGCGGACTATCGCGCCCATACCGAAAAGGTGCGTGCTATTTTCCAGAAGGTCACCACGACTTCAATTGAATCTGAAGGCGAGATCGACATCGCTGTTCTGCTTGCCGAAGAGGATCCGCGCCAACTGGAAGATTTCTTAAGGAGCTACCGTTTTGAAAAAGTGAGAGACGCACAGCGTCTACTCAGACAACTCGCGAACGGTGGGGACGGCGTTCAATTCTCGCCGGGCGTTAGACGCACCTTCTTCAAACTCGCGCCAACACTCCTAAAAGTTTTACGTGATTCTCCGAACCCGGACATGGCACTCCGCTATCTCTCAGCCTTTACAGATAAAGTCGGGGCGCGAAGCAGCTACTACACGATGTTCGCTGAAAAGCCGTCAACGCTTGAAGCACTTACGCGTGTCTGCGGTACAAGTCTGTACCTCGCGGATATGCTCATCACAAGTCCAGAACTCTTTGATTTGCTAACCGTGCCTACGTTAGTAGAGCGTTCCAAGACGCTCGCTGAGAAACAAGAAGAAGCCCTGCAAATTGTAGCGCAAGCACCAGCAGGACGGATATTGTCCATGTTGCGGCGGTATAAGAACGATGAGATTTGGCGTATCGCGCTACGGAATATCCTCGGTAACGCGCCCCTACCAACGACGACCGAAGAACTCTCCGATGTAGCAGCGGCTGTTTTGCAAGCGATTTATCCAGAGATTGATGCGGAACTCCGTGAGGCACACGGTACGCCGCTCGCGCCTGATGGAACACCCGCGACGTTTGCAATCATTGCGATGGGTAAGTTTGGTGGACGCGAATTGAACTTCAGCTCCGACTTAGATGTGATGTGTGTCTATTCCGCAGATGGTGAGACGACCGAAGGCATGCCAAACGTAGAGTTCTTCGCGGCTGTCGGCTTGGAGTTGGTCAACCGGCTTGCGGGAAATCAGGGGATGGGTATCTATGAAATCGATTTGCGGCTCCGTCCACACGGCACTGGTGGTGCCATTGCCCTGCCGTTGGCGGGGTACCAGAACTATTACGATAACACTGGAGAGGTTTGGGAACGTCAGGCGTTAACGCGTGCACGTGTTGTCGCTGGAGACATCGAAGGGGTTGGGAATCAGTTTTTGGAAATTGCGCACGCCTTCTGCTATGGCGGTTCACTGACATCCGAGGAAATCGCGCAGATTGTGCATACACGGAAACGGAAGGAGGCGCAAGCCACGCGCAGACCTACCAACCGACGCAGAGGCCGCAGTAAAACACAGACACCGATTGCGAATGTCAAATCTGGATACGGTGGGCTTGTCGATATTGAATTCGTCGTGCAAACCCTGCAACTGGTGCACGGCGGCGAAGCCCCTTCTGTCCGTGTCCAAAACACACCGCTCGCTATTAACAAATTGCACGATCTCGGTGTGCTGACAGAAGTTCAGCGTGATGGGCTTTCGGAGGCGTACCTATTCCTTAGGCGCGTCGAGAACGCGTTGCGGATTGTTCACGATCGCGCGTTGGATGCGCTTCCTAAAAATCGAACAGAACTCGCCCAGCTTGCGCGACGCCTCGGATACGAGGAGACTGACGGGGCATCTACGGTAGATGCATTTTTGCAGGATTACGGGAAGTGGACGGAGACGACCCGCTCACTCTTTAATCAGATTCTGGTTGATTGAGGCTATAAACATACCATCACTATTTAACCGAAAATTCTGTCTCCGAAATACCACCCGATTCCAGCGGCTAAGAGAATCAAGAAAAATAGAAGCACTTTAAATG
>VXXH01000076.1 GCA_009835515.1 Candidatus Poribacteria bacterium | reverse complement strand
GAGAAAAAGCCGTGCTAAACAACAGCAGCCCCCCCGATACTATCAAAAAGAAACCTATATCCGGTATGGAGCCGAAACCAACTTTACTCTCAAGACGCTCTTTCTTCAAGGGATCCGTTGGGCTTGCTGCCTCTGCGATCACCGCAGGTGGGTTAATTCAGCCTGCCCAGGCTCAGTTTGGAGGCGGGTTCCGAGAATATATCCCGTATGATGCGACACGCGATATTCATTACGGCACGCGATACGGGGTGATTGAACACCATTACCCTGAGATGAATCCGACGGGTGAGAAGTTCACCTTTGTCCGACTCAAGTATCCTGGTGGGGATTGGTACACAAATATTGTCAACTATTATCGCTGGCCATCGGATCACAAATTCACCGAGTATCTTGTTAAAAACACGACAATTGATGTTGACTTTCGCGAGAACCCGCAATACGTCGATATTGATGACGAAGGGTTATTTGCCTATCCGTTCCTCTATATGACAGGCCATCGCGGGATTCGACTCTCCACCGAACAGGTGCGTAAACTAAGAGACTATTTTGAGCGTGGTGGTTTCCTCCACGTTGAAGACTGTGATGCCCGTCTCAACGGTGGGCGCGGCGGTTTGCGTCCACATATCTATGAGATGCTGCGGAAAGTTTTTCCTGAAAAGAAGTTGGAACGCTTGGAGATGAGCCATCCCATTTATCACACGCTCTATCCGCACGATGAGTACCTCGGCGGCGATAAACTTATTCCGGGTATCTCCGATCATGACGAAGCGATTATGGATAACGATCGCGTGATGGTCTACTTCTGTCCGAGTGATCTGAATTGTGCCTGGGAAGGTAGGCCGTGCAGTCCTGGTGGCGAGGAGCAACGAAAATGGGCATTTGAACAGGGAATGAATATCGTCGCATACGCCCTAACACGGTAAATTTAACAGTTTTATTGATAACTGAAAAGGAACGAGAGGAAAATCATGAAAAGAAATTTTAGGTTGGTTTGCAAGCAATTTTCAAAATGTCCGCTGTTTTGTCTGGTGACGCTGCTCATTTTTCTTGCCTTGCATGCGAACGCGCAAGAACGGTTTTCAGATGCGGTTGGTCCTGTTACCGTTCAAGAGGTAACGGCGATAACCCCGCTGGTAGTGCCGTATATCACATGGGGTGGCGAAGCAGCACTTTTTCATGCCAATGGTGGACAGACAACGCGTCCGGGCACGATTATGGCGGAACTCGGCATGAATCTCAAATTGGTGCCGGGTGATAATTTTCAGCAGCAGGTCCGCGACTATCTCTCAGGCAAATCGCCTTTTTTGCGTGGCACCTTTAGAATGATAGCACAAGCGAGCGAAGCCGTTGGAAAGGATGCCCGTACAAAACCTGTCGTTTTTGGGCAGCTGACCTGGTCGGCAGGCGATCATTTCGTTGGACGTTCTAACATCCGAAAAATCTCTGACCTTCGGGGCAAGAAGGTCGCTATCCAAAAGGGTGGACCGCATGTTGGGATGCTCTATGATATGCTGAAGACCGCTCGACTTTCAAAATCAAATGTGGAAATTGTTTGGGTTGACGAATTAACAGGTGCGAATGGACCCGCGGAACGCTTCCGAAACGACGCAACTATCGCAGGATGCTTTGTGATAACGCCTGATATGATTGGATTAACAGGCGGTCCTGAGAACACCGGTACCGGAGCCGAAGGGACTGTCAAAGGCGCGCGCGTTGTCGTCAGTACTGCCACACTTTCTCGTTCTATTGCTGATGTCTACGCCTGTCGCAAGGATTTCTACGACGCTTACAAACCGTTTGTTGAACGCTTCTTCGCGGGTTATCTGAAGGGTGCTGAAGAGGTAGTAGCACTGAAAAAATCGTATGAAACGAGCGGATCGCAAAAATATACGCAGCTGCTAACGATGATGCAAAACATTTACGGTAAAGAAGTGTTACCGACACTTGAAGAAGATGCTCACGGCTTAATCGCGGATTGCACATTCGTTGGGCAGCCGGGCAATATCGCTTTTTTTAACGATCCGAGCAATACTATTAGCGGTTTTGAAGGCTTCAATAAAGCGGGATTGGATATGGCAGTGAACTGGGGGTTTGCGAGGCAGAGATATGCATTGATTCCCTCTGATTTAAACTTTAACTCTTCGACCTTTAAGAATTTGCTCACGACGACTGTAACGGCTCCGACGCAATTGAAACAGACCCGTTTCAAAAAGGAGACAGTGCGCGCGGAGATTGAGTCGTTTAACGAAGATGCAGTGCTCGACGAAAAGACACTGATCTCGTTCACGATTCAATTTGATGCGAACCAAGACACGTTTAGCGATACGAAATACCGAGAAGAATTTGACAGGGTTGTTGAATTAGCTTCAAAATACGGGAATGCTGCCATAGCGATAAAAGGACATAGCGACCCCTCTCGAACCCTGAGCGTATTAGTTAAGACAGGACTCCAAACAGGTATTCTGAAACGAACGGGCACACGAGGTAATTACAAGTATTTTATGGAGGGTAAGTCTTTTAGCTTGGAAAACACTGCAAACCTGATTCGGCTAATTCAGCAGAAGAAGTTTGATGATGGTAGCAGCGTTGAAAGTCCGTATCAAGTGATGCGGGCTGCACTCAAACTCTCCGAGCAGCGCGGACAGGCGGTTAAACAGTCAATTATCAACTATGCGCGTCGGAAAAACGCACGCATCGATCCAGACCAGATTGTGCCAGTAGGTGTCGGAATTAAGGAGCCTGTCATTGCCAAGCCGACCAGTCCATCTGAAGCGGCGGAAAATCGGCGCGTTGAATTTGCGCTGATTAAAGTTTCAGCGGAAGCGGTTGCGGTCTCCGATTTTGATTTTTGATAGTTATCAGTTATCGGT
>VXXH01000873.1 GCA_009835515.1 Candidatus Poribacteria bacterium | reverse complement strand
GTTCAAGATGTTTTTAGAGATAGTTTCGAGGTTAACAAGTTTTGACAACAGCCTACGCCAAAAAGTGTATTGTGTTCTAATTTTCATTCAAAAATTCCTTAACTTCGACTCGCAAGTTTGTTTGCGAAGATACTGATTAACCCACCTAACATCACATACCCAAAAATTACCTCTAAAGTGACGAGGAAACGCGCGGCGGTATTATCCGCTACCACATCACCGAAACCGAGTGTTGTGAAAGTAACGACGCTAAAATAGAAACAGCCCCAGAGAGTTAACGGCTTCTCGCTATACCCCCCTGTGATTTGATCAAAGTGTGGTGTGAGATCTACTAACCATAACGACATCCACGCTGGAAATGGAAATCTGTATGCAATGGCGAAAAGAAAAACAAAAAGGATGGACCAAGATGCCCAGAGTGCTAAACTCCGTCCATAATCGGAACTCCATCGCCATAAACGCGCCAAAACCGGATTCGCTTGGTTGAAGGCGCGAATGAACTGCTGGTCAGCGACGTATCGTTTGAAAAAAGGGTTCTCGACTTCATCTACATGTTGACTATCCAAATAGAATTCGGTTGCGCGATACCGTTTTTTCCTAAGTTTCGCTCCGATTAACGGGAAAAGGGTGTTTGGGATATACTGAATATCGCGAAAGGCGGCGACACCAACAAACTGCGCAGCGGTAAAGTTAGCGGTACCAAGGAATGTGGCGTTGTTGAACGTTGTTGTCTCGGAGAACCATGTTCTTGTGCAGTCAAGTATACCTTGGAATAGGGCGCGCCGAAAATTGACTTCATTGTAGAAATAAGCCTCATGAAATACGGCGTTTCTATGGAATTCAACCCTATGAAAATCGGCGACGTTGTTAAATCTCGCTCGCCAAAAGCTGACGCTCTTGTGGAAGGTCGCATTGTGAAAATCGGCGCGCCTCTGAAAGGTAGCCTCACGGAATGCACAAGAACCACGTAAAATGGCTTCATCGAAATCAAGATCTGCCTCAAAGAGGGTGCGCCGAAAGTCCACATCTTTTTCAAAGATGACCGTCCGAAAATTGACGATATTTTTAAACGTACACCCGGTACAAGAGAGGCTCTTGTTGAGAAGGATCCTGTCATTTTCGTCGCGTTCCAATTCGACGGAAAAGATATCGACGATCCCTTCGATGATACAATTCGAGAATGTAACGGATGTCACATCGCTTTGAAGTGCCTCAAGGAAAACTTGCGCTTTAATTATCTCGTTGTGCTTTTCGTACATCTCTGCCTTTTACCTTGTTTTTTATACAGGACTTATGCAATGGACGTTCATCCGTACTATGTTCCGCAAGGTCTCCGGCCCTTCCCTGCGGGCGTTGGGGTTCGGACGGGCACAAAGCCGAAGTTTCCATCCCGTCCGGGCAGCGTCTTGATGCGTAAGTCCTATTATATACTGCGCCAATGTTCTGTTCTTGCTTGGTGCTGGTTTAAAATTCTGCCAAAAGGTCGGCAAGTGGGTTTTCGAGAACAGGTTCCGCTTCCGGCTGCACAATGGCATGACTTCTACCGTCTTTAAGATGATAAACCTCAACATCATCAGGGGATAGCCAACATAATTCCGAAATGCGCGTGTGAATCTCTGTAGCATCGTCAGATTTTTTCTCTGACAGTTGTCCGGCAGTTAATAGATTTTTAAGAACCGCCAAAAGATATGGGCTATGTGTTGTTATAACAATCTGGCTATCGATATGATTCCGCATCAGGGCAATGATATGCATGAGGTGTTTTTGTGCTATCGGGTGTAGGTGTGCTTCGGGTTCTTCAATCGCTCGGAAGATGACTTCATTGTAAAGCATGTTCATGAACATATCTTGTAGAATCCGTATGATATTTTGCTGCCCTGTTGATGCCTTCTCTAAAAAAGCCGCATTCTCGCCGGTCGGATGCGAAAAGAGTCGCGATTCGGAAATCTCACCGATAGTTTCGTATTCGCTCTTTAAGATGCATGAGATCTTTTTAAGGAGGAATTCCATCATCGGTTTATCAATGCTGTCTGATCCCGCTTCAGCTTTTTCATCGAAGATATTGTGAAAATTCTGTGTACTGAAAGTGTCAAGGAATTCCTCGTTCTTTTCCAGAAAGCGTGCAATGAGATGTAGGTTCACACGCGGGCGAGTGGCAGCACGCGTTTGGAGATCACTTTTTATGCCGCCATAGAAAATCCGTTTAAGAGCATCGGGATAGTTAACAGCGATATTCCGATCCGCAGGGATGAAAAGACTGTCCCGATATGTACCGGCCAACTTCTCCGTGATGTCGCTTATCCCGATTGCCATCTTTAAAATAAAAAAGAACCGCTCGCTCGTTTTAGATTCTGGCTCGTTATCAGTTGAAGACGTATCTACTTTTGTGGATAGATCTGCCTCCTTTATTTGACTGCTGAGTTGTTTTTTATCAAACTGCCTCAATTTTTCTTGTAAGGCGTAACAGAGAGTTTCAACTTCGTCCATAACGGTGGGCAGCTGGATCTCAAGCGTTTTTTCGGCATCTAATGTCAACGTGATTGTGCTATCCGTTGTCCAGTGATAGGTAATTTCAAACGGTTTTATAGTATCGTCATTATCTGCGATCAGCGTTAGGTCGCTTGCATCTCCGAAAAATTCTCGGAATTTATACAAGATTTGTGCGCGAAATACCGTTGACAGGTCGGGTGTAACGGGTTTCATATGTTCCGGTGGGTAAGCGTTGATTTGTTTAATATATTGCCGAAAATCGCGGATTAATTCGTGAAAAAAGTAGAGCAGTTTCGCGAGAAAGCTTTTGCCGCTGGCTGTCGCGCCAATGAAAACGACTAAGGTTTTATCCATGTCGATTTCTGCTTCTCGGATATTTATAAA
>VXXH01000703.1 GCA_009835515.1 Candidatus Poribacteria bacterium | reverse complement strand
GAGCGCGCCCAGCCCGCCAGCTCAGGTGCCTACTATAGAACCCCCGGTGTAAACGGAAAATGGTTCGGACCTGAGCTTAACTCCCTCACGCTCTGCGAAGGTGTCCATAACCTTTACAACAATAGAGGGCAATTTGACATCGTAGAAACCGTTGAGAGTGCAGCGGTCTCCCGTTCAAGTATCCGAGGCGCGCTCCACTGGTACCGCGGACAGCAGTGGCGTTTTGCTACAGACGACACACCCTGGGGCACAAACTACTCCTACATTACCCTCCGCGACGATTTGGGGTGGAGTGAAATTAGTGTCGGGGGCGGCACAACCGGCTACCCATGGAGCGGCGTTGAGCGACACTGGCGCGACGGCGATATTATCCGCGCACAAACCTTCGTCATCGGGTGGCGACGCTATGCGCGCGGCGCGGAACGATGGGTCTGCCCGATGTATTACAAAATCGGCGGATGGGAAGGTGAACCCCTTGAAGTTAACTGTAAAACCCTCAGAACTTGGTTCCCGCCGGATTGGGACGTTTTGAAACAGAACGAGGGCGACTTTGGCCCCCCTGTCGAACGTGAACCCGGTGTCCTGAGCAGAAGAGGAAAGAAAACACAACGCTGGTACGACTGTATAAAAATCAATTAAAAACCGCCTATGCCACACAAAAACCTAAGCATCTTCATACTCTTCTACGTATGCCTCAGCTGCACCCTCTCCGTATCCGCCGAGACCTGGCACGACGATTTCGATACCGATAATCCGGAAGCGTGGAACATCGTCGGAAACGATACTGTCTGGAAAATAAGTGACGGATTTCTACGCGCAGAAGTGAACCGCGATTGGAACGTACAATACGAACTCTACCAATTCACCGCAATCCCGCCACCCTACAGAGATTTTGTAATCAAGATAACGGATTTCGGCGGCGACAAAACGCGTTTCGGATTTTGTGTCGGACGGAATTTTGCCGATACACCCGGCGAAGATCCCTTCTTTTACGTCTTTTTCCCCGATGAAATCAGAGCACGCCGTTTTGACGGCAAAGGGAGCAGCCAACCCTTCCGATACCGACTCTCCAGAGAGCCACGCATCCGCTGGGAGACCGATAGTCTCACACAGATGGAATTGTACTTTCATTCGGGATATTTTGTGCTATTTGCAGACGGTGAATTCCGCACCTCGTTCCAAGACGCGAACTTTAATAAAATTGAGATTCTCGGTTTCGTCATGGAAGGCCTTAATATCGCAAACCAGTGGGTCGGCGAAGCATGGGCAGACACCTTCACCATCTCCGGACTAAACGTCACCCCAGAAGTCAAATTAACCACAATGTGGAGCCAGCTCAGGATCAAATAATGGGTAAAAGTATTTAGAGTGCTCCTCGACGCCACGCTGTCGGCGGATCATCTTGTAGTATCGCGTTGTGGTTGCGCTTGCTCTCCTTCATTTTGTAGTCCTGTAGGTTGGGTTGAACGGAAACGTACTAAAAATCGGACCCAGCAAAGAGTGTTCAACGCCCCAGAGAGACCTGAAATCACCAAAAACCGAGTGAAACCCAACTTGTAGTATCGGGTTGTGCGTGCGATTGCTATATCTTTGACCAGACAAAACATTAGGTTATATCACCCAACGCTGAAGATCATTCAAGCACCTGAAATTCTCCGTCCTTAACAACCAAAACAATCTGGTCATACAGAGCGTCTCCGTCAGGGTTAAAAGAGAAGTCGCCTAAAATAGTGGGGAAATCCTTCGTCTGTGCAAGTGCATCCCGAATGGCGGTCGAATCCGACGATTGTGCTATCTTAATCGCATTGGCAAGCACATGGAGCGTCACATACGATTGTGCCGCCCACGGCTCAGGTTCAATACCATATTTCGCTCGGTAATTTGCAATAAAGGTTTGGTTCCCGGGGGCATCAGATATACTCGACCATCCGATAAAACCTATCGTCCCTTCAGCACCATCGCCCGCCTTTTGGACTTCATCCATGGTTAAATCAGGCGCAATAACGCGAAGCGTATCCGGAAAACCTGCTTCGGATGTTTGTCCAACAATCTGCGCTATTTCTTGTGAGAGTGCGGAGATAAAGAGCGCATCCGGCCCCACCGCCATTATATTCATTAATTGCTCAGAAAAATCGGTATCGCCAGTTTTGAAGGTTTCCTGGGTGAGTATCTCAACCCCGTTTGCTTCAAGTACCGTCTTTAACACTTCGTTGCTACTTCTGGAATAGACATCAATCTCATCATAGATCGTCGCGACTTTTTGATAGCCGATTTTCTGCTGAGTCACCATCACGCCACTCGGAATGCTTATATTTGTGGCGAGACTGGTGCGGAAGATGAAATTTCCGATCCCGCTCAAACCCGCAGCGGAGGAAACCGAACTGAAAGCGATAACTCGATTTTCCTGCGCAATTGGCGCAGCCCCTTTCAGGTGCGTCGAGATAGCGAGCCCGACGATAGCAGGTACGCCTTGATCAACCAGATGTTGTACGGCCTCCTTCGCTCCCTCTGGAGTGCTATGATCGTCCACAGTGATAAACCTGAGATTCACACCACCCAAGTTGTTAATCTCTTCTCGTGCCAATTCAAAACCGCGTTGCATTGGAAACCCATACGGTTCGGCGTATTTCCCTGTCAGTGCGACGACAACACCGATCGGAATCTCTTCACTCATCATCTGAGGCATTTCATCATCAGATACTGCTCGGACGATTCTATCACAACTGAAAAGTCCGACAGTCAAAGCAATGCTTACTAAAGCAAATACGAATATTATAACGCTTTTCATTTTCATGTTTAATTTCTGTTTTCCTAACTCATTCCCCCCTGATAAGGGGGGTTAGGGGGGTTATTTTCCTTACTCATTCCCCCCTGATA
>VXXH01000852.1 GCA_009835515.1 Candidatus Poribacteria bacterium | reverse complement strand
TTCCGAGTGTTGAGGACCGGGAATTACAACAAAAACTAAATGAGATCGTAAAACAGGAATCATCTGCCATAGACAGAGCGCGCGCGTTTTCATTTATTATCACGGATGCCGAGGGTAACGTCATGGTTGCGCGAGGCGTTGCCCCAGAATTGGACGCAAAAATCGACAATTTGGATACGACAAAAGTAAACGCAGATGAGAAAATTTCGTTGACAGAAGATGAGAAGACGTTGCTGGCGGCAACATTAGCGCGCATGCGGGAAAAGAATCCGCCCCGCGAAATATCCATGCTCCTTGAAGATAGGCAGCTAAAGGGATACGTTTACTACGGTGATGCTGACCCCAGCGAAATGGTGCACTTACCGTTTGTGATAACTGATACTGCTGGCGTACCACAAAAATGGCAGATATGGGATGATGTCGTCATCGCGGATAATGCGACTGTGCAGGAACGAGAACGGGCGAGAATCTTCGTTCAGAACGCCCCTGCATCTTCGATGATTGTAACAACGCCGGAGAGTCACAACGGTTATTTCTATTATGAGAGCAAACCGTACTATGGGTTGGTGGTACCTTTCATGGTACCTTTCGTTTTATTAGTATTCGGGGTTGTCTGTTTCCTCGTTTACCAACGGATCAAGTCTTATGAACACTCGGCAATTTGGGGTGGCTTAGCTAAAGAGACAGCGCATCAACTCGGGACGCCGATTTCATCACTGTTGGCATGGGCAGAACTCTTGCATGAACGGAGCAGAGAAACAGGCGATGCAACACTCGCTGAACTCTCCGAAAGCATGCAAAGCGATCTGGAGCGTTTACAGAAAACAACTGCCCGCTTCGGTATGATTGGCACGCAACCCCCACTGACCGAAGTGAACATGGCTGAGATATTTCAAGAGGTCGAAGCGTACTTTGAGAAACGGTTGCCACACATTAGCCGACGCGTTGAAATTCAACTGATGCTACACGAAGCACCACCTGTCCGCGCAAATGCCCAACTGTTGCACTGGGTGTTTGAAAACCTGATACGGAATTCGCTGGACGCTATGGATAAAGCGGATGGATGGGTTCAGATTGAACCGACGCATGACAAGCGACACAACGATGTTGTTATACGGTACGCCGACAACGGAAGCGGTATAGACCGTGAGAATCAGCGCAAAATCTTTGAACCGGGGATGTCTACGAAGACACACGGATGGGGACTTGGATTAACTGTGGTACAACGTATCATCCGTGAGTATCATCACGGCAGTATCCGCATGGTTAAAACGAGTCCTGAAGGTACGACTTTTGAGATTCGATTGCCGGTCGCGTGAACACCAATTAACGCGTGGTGTCAAGAGAACAGCGGGGGCGATTCTGTCCTGCTTTTTTGAGCGGCGACTGTGCATTTTTAGAACTTAAGTATGGCACAAGCACATCACATCTTATGGATTGACGATGAAATAGAAGCCTTACAACCGCACATTCGCGTGCTACGCGAACGAGGTTACACCGTCACGCCTGTCACAAATGGCGAGGACGGCATCGCGCTTTTAACGAATAGCGATACGCAGTACAGTGCCATTCTCCTTGATCAGGTGATGCCGGGTAAAGATGGCATGGCGACGCTTGATGCGATCCGTACGATTAACGCACAAATCCCGGTCATTCTTGTCACGCAATCCAGCGATGAACAATTTGTTGAGGTAGCCCTCGGTAAACAGGTCACAGATTTTCTGGTAAAACCGATCGGTGTTGCCCAGATCGTCTCTACACTCAAACGTGTCCTTGATCAGACGCAGATCGTCGTGGATCAGATCCCGAGCCGGTACACCGCGGATTTCAATGCGATCCGCACTCTGAAAGATTCCGCCCCCAGCTGGCAGGAATGGGTGGATATCTACCTCAAACTCTTACAGTGGGATCTAGTGTCTGAAAAACTCGCCGACGGTGGGTTAGAGGAGACACATCTTGGGCAAAAAAAGGAGTGCAATACCGAGTTCTCCGATTTTGTGGAAGCGAATTACGCCAACTGGGTCGCTGGCGGCTCGGATGCCCCCCCACTCTCTGTTAATATCTTGGATCGGTACGTTGTTCCCCAACTTCAAGCCGGAAAACCCGTCTATTTTATTGTGGTTGACTGCTTTCGCTTGGACCATTGGCTGGCAGTGGAATCGCTCCTGTACCCCTATTTTTCTATTGAACGTGAGTATAGTTTTTCAATCCTACCGAGTGCGACGATGTATTCACGGAACGCGCTGTTCAGTGGGTTATTCCCTGCGGAGATCGCGGAACGCTATCCGCAGTACTGGCAAGAGGAATCTGATGGCGACACAAGTACGAATCGCTACGAACGGCGGCTCCTTGGAGAACATCTTAAGCGCAGAGGTGTCAAGTTAAAATCAGCCCCTCAGTATTTCAAGATTTTTGACACTCGAGGTGGAAACACCTACAAAAAGCGGGTCGCTGCGAATACACGTGTCGAATTTTCGGTGCTCGTTGTTAACTTCATTGATATTCTGACACATCAACGTTCACAGTCAGATGTTCTACAACAACTTGCCCCTGATGTATCCGCTTTCCGGGCACTTGCGCGTTCTTGGTTTTCACATTCCGTACTTTTTGATATTTTGCGTATGGTTGCAGCGCAGAACGCAACTGTAGTTCTTACCAGCGACCACGGGTCGGTCTTCTGCAACCGGGCCACCCGGGCACGTGGTAACCGCGAGACGACCACCAGCCTCCGGTTTAAAATCGGAACGAACCTCGGCTGCGAAAGAAACGAAGCCGTACATCTCCATAATCCAGGGGAATATCGGCTTCCTGCGGAAACCGC
This sequence comes from Candidatus Poribacteria bacterium, assembly GCA_009835515.1. Taxonomy (GTDB): domain Bacteria; phylum Poribacteria; class WGA-4E; order WGA-4E; family WGA-3G; genus WGA-3G. Next base: position 65 of record VXXH01000852.1, on the reverse strand, counting down.
AAGTAAGGATTACATTCTCGCGAAAGACGATTATTATTTCGTCTATCCGAACGATTTTTATAAGT
>VXXH01000485.1 GCA_009835515.1 Candidatus Poribacteria bacterium | reverse complement strand
GTGCAGTCAGTAGATCTGTATTGCCTGTACGATAAGTCAAATCCAAGTTAATACTGTTATACCAACCCGGTTCCAATTGCATCTGTCGTATCGTTTCACCTGTGAAGATATTCACCTGTGCCGCGAGCGGAGCAGAAAAAATAGTGAGTAAAAGGAGACAAGTACCAATGACCTGTTTATGTTTGCCCTGGCTTGGAAAATGGGTTGGACAAAATCGTTTTGTAGTGCTAAAATCGCTAAAGGAAATATGAAACACAAGAACCCATCCTATAGAAAGGCAGAAAATGCAACGAATCCTTATAGACACAGATCCGGGGGTAGATGACGCTTTTGCGATCCTCCTCGCAATGCGCTCACCTGAATTACGCGTAGAGGCGATAACAACCGTCTGCGGAAATGCACCTGTCGCGCAAGCCACACAAAATCTACTCACAATTCTCGGCGTGCTTGACCTTGATGTGTTTCCCCTTATTGCCCAAGGCGAGGCAGAACCGCTCGTCAAACCGCTCGTGACAGCAGCACACGTCCACGGTGAAGACGGTTTAGGGAATACCAGCGAACTGCGCAATGCCGATGGAAACCTATTGTATCCTTCTGTCAACACGGAGGTCTCATCAATGTCCGCAGTTGATCTCATTCTTGAGATGGCAACCAGCTATCCAGATGAACTGGTTATTGTAACGTTAGGTCCATTGACGAACATCGCGAAGGCAATCCGTAAAGACGCGTCCAAGATGCAACAGCTTCAGAAAATTGTTGTGATGGGTGGCGTTTTTGAAGCATACGGCAACGTCACATTAACGGCAGAATTCAACATCTTCGTCGATCCACATGCCGCCCATGAAGTTTTCCATTTCGGTGTGCCTGTCTACATCGCACCACTTGACGTAACGCATCAAGTTATCTTAACAGGTGAACGATTACACGCCGAAGTCGATAAACGAGAGAGTCCGATTTCCAATTTCCTCAAGGACTCCACACACGCCTGTATGGAATTTTATCGTCAACACGTCGGATTTTGGGGCTTCCATATCCACGATGCGCTCCCAATTGGCATGCTCACACATCCAGACTATTTTGAGAGCGTTGATGCCTATGTACAGGTCGAAACCGCTGGCACTTTGACAAACGGCATGACAATTGCCGATCTACGACGAGAACGCCAACCTTCCAATCCGAACGCGCACGTCTGTGTTAAGGTCGCTGCTGAAGCGTTTTTGGATACTTTTTTTGAGCGGCTTCAGTGAAATAGGAGGGGCTCATATCGCCAATGGGAAATTTCGGGAACCTGCAATCTGCATCAAAGGTGTTGCCTTTAAACATTGCACCCTGATTTGTCTCACCACGGACGAACACTGCCTTTCCATCCGTTTGGAAACAGTTGTTGTAAAAACGGATGTTACGAATCCCTTCGCTCATACAGTCAACCGCAGCGGGGTTACCCTCAGCAGATTGTGCCGTGTAGATACGATTCGCATAAAACGCTGTGTCCGTGATGCCACCGTTCGCACCCGTAGACCAGAGGTGGATGCCGCCATAACGATTCCGTCTGCCATCGTTCACACTTAGGTTATAGCGGAGGACGTTACCGTAAAACGGACGCGCGCCCTCAAACTGTGCCAGTAGATACCCGGCACCATCGTTGTTGTGGGAATAGTTGTACTGAACGACTGAATTCGTCACGCCACCATCGAGGTCAAATCCCGCACCATCTTTACTGCTGCCCGTTCGGTTGTGATGAGATTCATTGAATTGAATCATAACACGGTTGGCATCCCAAGCCCATATACCGACGGGGCCACCGCCTTCGTGATCGTTTAAATTTCCGTTTTCGTAGGCGCGACAGTGCTCAATAATTGCGCCGTCCACTTGTGCAAGAACGATACCGCTTCCCGAATGGCTGCCCTTGCCAGGGATCCCCGCATTCCTATAGGCACTACAATTGCCGATATAAAAATCCGCGTGCGCGTAGCCCTTTTGCGCTGGATTCCAAGCACCGATGCAGCTAATACCCGCGTCGCCGTTGTCGTGGCTCGTGGTGTTTGTAATTTTGACATCACGGAACCCGCTCCAGCTCATATCAGTCGGTTGCGCGACAAGGCTAATTCCGGCATACTTGAAACCGCTGACACCTACCCGATGCATCCGAATATCTTCAAGTTTCGCACTTCCGGGTAGCGTATTGATAAACAGGATGCCAGAAGTGGTATTCTTTAACGCACCAGCACCGACAAAATTGAGATTGACGAGGTGCACACCGCCTCTGTTTTTCGCTATGAAACCGGCACCGAAACCTGCGTCAATTGTCGCACTGCCCGACCCGTAAGAACCTATTGTCACGGCAGATGGTGTGTGCCTGCTATTTTGCTTAACACTCGTAAGATAGAGGGTCCCGACGAAGGTCTGGGCGGCTCGAAACCAAACTGAATCACCGGGTAACAACTGCGCAGCGTTCACTCGGTCAATACTTCGCCACGGTCGTGTTTCGGATGAACCGGTGTTTGAATCGTTTCCAAGTAAACTGACATAATAATCCATTGGAACTGCTTAAAAGATATTCGCACCACCAAGTGGATGGTTCGGGATATAACGGAGTTCGCTATAAGGATCACGCTGAAGCATCAGCGGGACTTCCAATTTGGGGAGTTTCATATCCGCCAATTTAACACGTTGATCGGAGGTAAGTTCTGCTGCAACCTCCTCAATGATCTCTTTAATTTCGTTGAGGTAGATGTCGCGCTGCCTTAGAAATTTTCGTGCCTCCTCCCGAAATTCATATAGATCCCGCCGCGTTCGTGTGTCCGTGAATCTGTCTTCATATCGACTGTATTGTCGTTGCGTTATACCGGCACGAAACACCTGATAATCTGCCTCTAACTGTTTCTTCTCAAA
>VXXH01000666.1 GCA_009835515.1 Candidatus Poribacteria bacterium | reverse complement strand
TCCCACTTTAGCATTTTTGCATCGACAATGACTTCAAGCCAGTATTGTGTCTCGGAGCATTCTCCTTCGCAGATATGCATTTTATTTCCGAAGTCACGGCGGCTTCGCGCACGATTTGCTTCTCGATAATTGGCACCAACAGAAGTTCCAGAACCCGTTAGTTGACCTCTGATTCGTTGCCCTTCTGGCGTATATGGGAGTTTTTTGGAGAAAAGAACGATACTCGCAGCGAATTTTTGCGTCCGTTTCTCTAACTGTTTTGCAAATTCTTTGTTATCCATAAAATAAAGTGTGCCAGATGTACTACTAAAATATGCTAAGATTTCTAAGGGTTCACCACTGTCAGTTTTCTCGCAAGGTTTTAATCTCCATGAGAAAGTTGCAAAATTGTGAAGTTGACAAGAACTATTTGATTGCGTCAAAATTTTTCCCAACTTTAGCACACTTGCAAACTTTCCTGAGTTAGTGAATCACGCACTGTTGCACGATGCCTCGGTAGGTCTCTAACCCCTCAATCTCTAACCCTTTCACCTTTGCGAGATCGTCCCATTGACGTAAGGTGAGCGCGTCTCGGAAATGTGGGATCTGTTCAAACGCTTCACGTTCCTCATCTGACATCACGCCTCCCTGAACGATGAGACTCCTTTTCGATGCCTCGGATAACCCGTCATGGTAAGACGCATCGGTCGCACATAGATACCTTTTCGCTGGGACATGCAACCGAATTGGCGTTGTGACGGCTTCCGGGAAAAACGGTGCCAGATACTCCGCCCCAATCTCCTCATGATTCAAGTCTATATCCAGAAAGGCTTTATCGGCATTGTGTTCGTCTAAGATGATATGTCCGAGATCGTGGAGTAATGCACCTGTAATCAGTGTAAGACTGGCATCGTTTTGCTGGGCAAGGGCAGCGCATTGGAGCGCGTGCTCCAGCTGCGTCACGACCTCATCGTAGAACGACTGCCCTTCTGCTTCCATGTAGTTGAACAACGCATCCACCTTCTGTTCTGCTGTTGCGTTTTTCATTTCGTGTGCAAGGCTCTGGTCAATGTAGTTTGGCATGGTTTACTGTTTTTCCTTGAAAATGTGCGATCTTGCTAATTTGTTGGTCTCGGTTTGAACTGTCTTTGGCATATTCAGAAAAAGCCTGCCGTTTATCGGCATAATACTGCTCACGCCAATCGCCTTGGGATTCGGCATTGTAGGTAAGATAGACGATGCGTCTGGATTGGTCAGAGCGATTCGTCGGACTCTTGTGGGGGCTATAAGAACCGAAAAGGAGAATGTCTCCAGGGTCTGTTGGTACCGCGATCCACTCCATCGCTGAGGCGGTCTCAGGCGCGACGCAGCCTTTTTCGTCCAGTGCAATGAATCCTTCCTGATGCCGACCCGGTGAAAAATAGAGACATCCATTTTCGGGAGTCGCTGAATCCACCGAGATTAAACAGGTGATGTGGTAGTCGATAAACTCGTAGGCGGGCGCGTCCTGATGCGCAGCGTAACCGCCGCCACCGGGATATTTGTAGTTGATTTTCTCTTTGTAAAGGACTGCGGGTTCTTCCATCAACTCGGAAACAACGGCTAACACTTTACCACTCGTCACGGTGGTTTTCATATCGGTGTGGTACGGCACAAAGTTTTCTGAGCGGGAAAGCCGTGCGCCGTCCGGTGTGGATTCGTAGTGGTGCATCCATTTGTCGGATGTCGGTTCCCAATCTGATATTTCAGAGACCCATGCTTGGAGGTTCGACGCCTCTTCAGCGGAGAAGAAGCGCGGGATTTTCAGGTAACCGTTCGTTTTCCAGTCTCTGTGGAGTTCTGGATTCAGGTAAGACATAATGCTTTTCCTTGCGGATAATTCTCTTACGTGTCAGTATAGCGTGTAGAAAGTCTTTTGTCAAATTTTGAAGGATGTGTTGAGTCAACCTCTTAATCTTGGGAATCGGCGGGTTTCGTGCTGAACTGCAATGTGTTCGTCGGGTCTGCCACTTCCATCCGATAATCCCACCATCCATTGTAATCTGCAGACAGGATCGTCAAGGTGTTCCAACCCGCTTTTAAAGGTAATTCAAAGTGTGCCCACGAAGAAAATAGATGTTTGCCCGGAATAGCGGCACCCGAAACCTCAACGCCGTTAAGATAGAGTCTTCCGAGATTGCTGCCCCATCCGATCTGCGCAAATACACGCCGTGCATCAGGACTTTTGATATAGGAGGTGCCGAAACCATACGCCAACTCAGCATTCCCAAAAGCATTATTTAAATTGACGCGTTCCGATTCTGAACGATGTTCTTGCCAAGTAATTTCTCCTGATTGTCCTTGATACGTTTCATCAAGATCGGATTCCGGTAATGGTATTTCGAGAAAATTTTGTGGGACCTCGTTCTGATTGGCGGGAGTCTCTGCTACATCAAGGGCAAAGGGACCGAGAAGCATCCAATCTTTAAGGATACGCATATCTTCTCTGTCAATAGGGTGGAACAACTGCCTACGACTCAACAATTGTTCACCACCATAGAGTGCTGAATAATTGTAGGTAGGCAGTGGGAGGAAGTCATCCGATGGAACTGAAAAGGTGACAGTTGTTTTTGCGGTTTGTCCGGGTTTGGCTTGAAGAGAGAGTTGATTTGGGGAAACCTGCCACTTCTCATTTGAATTGAAAACTATTTCAAGTTTCAGTCGTTTTTCAAGCGTATTTTCGAGGGTTATTTCAAGGTTCCCGCTGGAATGCGGTTGATCTCTATTGAGATTGAATTGCGGTTTAAAAGTAAGCAAGTTCGCAAGCCGATTTTTAAACGCTGCCGTTGAAATGTCCGCGGGATGGATATTTCCGGGTTCAATAATCGCGATATTAACCGCTTCGTTATCTACGGTTACGATACTATAGTGGTCAAATGCGCCGTATTCTCGTACCGCCTGCGGTGTAAATCCGCCGCCGGTAGCACCGAGGACAAAGTATCGGTGATCGTTGCGTGTATGAAGCGTCAGGTTATGATAGTGCCCCGCGAAGACTGTGTATGCACGTTCACCGAGTGCCGCCTCAATTTTTTCCCAACCGGAGTGTTCCTGAAGCCATAGCGGCCTATGCAGCAGGACGAACGTATGCCGCACGTCCGAGTGTTTTGCCAATTCATCTTCCACATATTTCGTTTGTTCTTCTCCAAACCAGCCTTTCTCCCAGTCCCATTCCTCTGCCTGTGTAGGATGATGCCACTCTTCGGTGTTCAACATTATAAATAGGCAATTTTTATATGTGAACGCCGAATAGGTGCGTCCGAGATGTTCTTTCCAATATTCGTACATCACCGGGTTGGTAATGTCATGGTTCCCGGGCAATGGAAGAAAAGGCACGATTAAATCGGATTGATGCCCCCAAAATTCTTTCCATTCCGCCGTGAGTTGTTCAAGGTCTCTTGTATCTCCTTGTATTAGGTCACCGACCATGATGGCGAAGTCGGGTTTCAATATATTGATTTCGTCTATTGCGCGGTCAAACACTGGCCACTTATCTAAACCGCCGCCGGTTTTATCGCCGATAATCGCGAAACTGAACTTGTCGGGGTCGTCCGAAAAGGGGCGTTCAACAATTGGCATCCGTTCTGGGAAATTGGGTGTTTGCGCGATGGTTATAGCAGTGATGGCAAGGCATAAAACGGAGACTGCTATAATCATAGTAAAGTTTGCCGGTTTCCAAGATCGTACGATCTGTTTGTATGTATAAGACATTTAATTGTGTGCCTCCTCCATATATGAAGTAAATGGTATCTTTCAATAGGCGTGCTTTGCAAACGCGTCAATAGCAAACACTGTTTCCTGGTAGTAATGCCTAAATTTTCTATCGCCGCTTTTCAATCGGATGCGGGGATTGGTAAAACGTCACGATAGACAGGCTCCATTTTTTCGGAGTATGTATCCCCGCGAACCCACATGACAGGACGGATATTCTTCATATCCTTTTTCGGAATACGTTCTGCATTTGCACTGATGTAGTGTGCAACATTACACCGTCGAAAGCGCGAACTGTGATTATCGGTGCTTTTATGGAGGAGTTGGTTGTTGAACCAAACGACTGCCCCAGGCGGTGCTTCAACAGCGACACCATCTGCGTCCTTAGCATCGCGTGCAATTTTAAACTCGGCTTGTTGTGAACCTTCAAGGTCCTCATGCTTAAGAATACCGTCCTTGTGGCTACCGGGTATAACATACAAGCAACCATTCTCTCTGTCTGCAGAATCAATAGCCGTCCACGTGCCGACGGTCATTTCAGTTTTGTACTGATGGTTGAAATACCATTTATCTTGATGCCAGGGGAACCCTAAGCCAATCTTTGGGGATTTCCAGATATACAGATTATTGAGACCCAGTATATTTGGACCGAGTAGGTCAACAATCGGATCCGTTAGGCGCGGATCACGGACACGCGCAAGGAATTCTGGGATGTAACAACTCACATGATGGATTTTGTGCATCGCATGGATACCCGATGCTTCAACTTTTCCGTCTCTCACCAATGCGTTTTGATTGATATTCGTTTTCGGGAAAGGTCGTTTTCCTACGGCAATATCGTCAGCGATGTGTCGTAATCTGTCATTTTCTTTTTCTGTGAAAACGTCGCAACGGACAAAGTAGCCGTTCTCGTCCCAAGAAGAGCGTTCTTCAGATGTTATCGCAAATTTCCGTTCTGGTTGTGCTGTGTTTGTGTCCATTAATCCTCCTGTTCTTTGGGGATCGGCAAAGCGTCACGATAGACAGGTTCCATCTTTTCGGAGTATGTATCCCCGCGAACCCACATCACCGGTTTGATATGATTTATGTTCTTATACGGCAGACGTTCTGAATCCGCACTGATATAATGAGCAACACTACACCTACGAAACCGTCCACTGTGGTTATTAGTGCTTTTATGGAGAAGTCGGTTGTCGAAAAAGATGACACTTCCGGGTGGCACTTCAACAGCGACACCGTCCTCGTCCTTCGCACCGCGTGCGCTCTTAAACTCGTTTTGTTGTGAGCCTTCGAGATCCTCATGATCAAGAACGCCGTCCTTGTGGCTACCCGGAATAACGTACAGGCACCCATTCTCTAAATCTGCGGCATCAATCGCAGTCCACGTGCCGACTGTCTTGTTCGTCTTATACTGTCTATTAAAATACCATCTATCTTGATGCCACGGAAAACCGAGACCGATTTTTGGCGGTTTCCAGATATACAGATTGTTAAGACCGAGGATATTTGGACCTATTAAGTCAACAACCGGATCGGTGAGACGCGGATCGCGTGTACGTGCAAGGAACTCAGGAGAATAATTATTTATATGGTGAATACAATGCATCGCGTGGGTTCCTGATGCTGTAGTTTTTCCGTCTCTGACCAATGCGTTTTTGTGGATATTTTGCGCCCGGAAGGGGCGTTTTCCGGTGGCGATGTCATCCGCGATTTGCGCTAAAAAGTCGTTTTCTTTTTTACCGAAAACGTCGTAACGGATAAAGTATCCGTTTTCGTCCCAAGAGGTTCGTTCTTCAGATGTGAGTTTAAACTTCCGTTCTTCGGTTGTTGTATCTGTATCCATTAGTTCTCCTATCAATAATCGGTCATTCCTTTGGGAACTTGTGCTTTTCTCTCCAGCGTGGGTACTCATCTGTGAGGAGTTTGGCGGCCCAGCCACCGTAGTAGGCGTATCCGGTGCGGCGTTCCTGTCCGATAGCGGATAACGAATAGCGGACTACCGAGTCACGGTCGAGAAAGATTGACCGGTTGCTGCCGATCTCATGGTAGTCAGTCGTAGCCTCATGATAGTATCCTTTCGTTAGGTGTCAATCAGATTACAGAATTGGTATAACGTCGCGTTGCACTCCATCTGCCATGCCGGGATAGATTTTACCCCGAATCCACATCGGAGGACGTTTTTTATTGATAGCCTCAGGACGGGTCCATTCTCCTTTAGCATTCATATAATGTGCGATATTTGCACGTCTGAAACGTTCACTGTGGTTATCCGTGCTTTTATGGAGGACTTGGCTATTAAACCAGATGACCGCGCCAGCAGGAACTTCTACCGCAACGCCATCTTCATCACGAGCACCCTCTGCCTGTTTAAACTCTCCTTGTTGTGAGCCTTCAAGTTCCTTATGGTCCCGAACGCCCTGCTTATGGCTGCCGGGGATAACGTATAAACAACCATTTCCTTTATCAGCGGCATCAATAGCAGACCATGTAGCGACTGTCGTTCCTGTTTTATATTGATGGTTGAAATACCATTTATCTTGATGCCAGGGGAACCCTAAGCCAATTTTCGGCGGTTTCCAAATATAGAGGTTGTTGAGACCGAGGAGATCTGGACCGAGGATGTCAACAGCGGGGTCGGTGAGACGCGGATCCCGCGTCCGTGCAAGGAATTCTGGGCAATTACAACTCACATATTGGATATTGTGCATCGCGTAGATACCTTGTGCTTCGATTTTACCGTCTCTGACTAAAGCGTTTTCAAAGATATGATAATCTGGAAACGGGCGTTTTCCATCAACAATGTCATCAGCAATTTGCGCTAAGAGGTCGTTTTCTTCTTTTGTGAAAACGTCGTACCGGACGAAGTATCCGTTTTCATCCCAAGCGGTTCGTTCTTCAGAGGTCAGTTTAAATTTTCGTTCTTCAGAGGTTGTATTTGTGTTCACGCATGCTCCTATTGACAAGTTTTATACGGCACGATCCAGTCATAGACCGTCCTTTATTTTACTCGGATTCCGTGATAGGTAAAGTGTCACGATAGACACCATCAGACATCGTTGGGTATATTTTACCCCTAACCCACATAAGGGGACGCATATAATTCTTATGTGGCACTCGTTCTGCCTTTGCACTGATATAATGTGCGATGTTACTTCGTCGAAAGCGTCCAGTGTTGTTATCAGTACTCTTATGAAGGATTCGGTTGTCGAAAAAAATGACACTTCCGGGTGGGATTTCAACGGCGACCCCATCTTCATCCCGCGCACCGACTGCCTGTTTAAATTCCTGTTGTTGTGAACCTTCGAGCTCAACATGCTCAAGAATACCGATTTTATGGCTACCCGGTATAACGTATAGACACCCGTTTTCTTTATCAGCGGCATCAATAGCCGTCCACGTGCCGACTGTCGTTTCGGTTTTAAACTGAGGTCGAGTATACCATCTATCTTGATGCCATGGGAATCCTAAGCCAATTTTCGGCGGTTTCCAGATATAAAGGCTATTGAGACCGAGGAGGTCTGGACCGAGGATATCAACAACGGGGTCGGTGAGACGCGGATCCCGCGTCCGTGCAAGGAATTCAGGAGAATAAAGATTCATTTGGTGGATGCTGTGCATCGCGTGGATACCCGATGCTTCAACTTTTCCGTCTCTCACTAACGCGTTCTGAAAGATACGATGGTCTGGAAAGGGTATCTTTCCGAGCGCGATGGCATCAGCGACTTGTGTTAAAAGGGCGTTTTCTGCTTCGGTAAAAACGTCGTGACGGACAAAGTAGCCGTTCTCCTCCCAAGAGGATCGTTCTTCAGGTGTGAGTCTAAACTTCCGTTCTTGGGGTGTTGTATGTGTATCCACGAATCCTCCTACTGATCAATTTTAGATGGTATTGCTCTAATTAGGACGTGGCGCGCCAATGATTTGTAAAATTGCACCAGATTGGTATAAATGAAATCGAGGGGACAATTTACAAAAATAGGATGCTGAGGCGTGTAAGTAGTGTCTGTAGTTACCGGAGGCAACTACAGACATTCAATGTGTTACATCGAGAAGTCGCCGACAAAGACGTTGTTCTCAGCACCGCTTTGCTGCCACATCACCGGGAGGTGCGTGTCTTTATAGCGATAGACTTCAGACTTACCGACGATGGCGTTCTGAAGCGTTGTCAGCGGTTTATACCAAATCTGATGCGGTTGTGTGCAGCCTGCACACGGGTAACGGTTGGCTGAGAGCGCGAGGGTTTTTCCGACCGTTATATCGTATTTGGTTCCATTTTTCGTGAACGTGATAGGGGCGGTTTGGGTCGCAACGACTTCACCTAAAACGTCCGCGCGTTTTGTTGTAAGCATGTCTTTGAGCGCGGCACGCTGTTCCGGTGTGGTGTTTGTGTCTACATACAACACACTTTTTCGGGTTTTGGTGTCGGTTGCCAAGTTGTTTTTCGCACTGATAACAGCGACGACAGTTAAATCGTTCAGTGACACGCCGTTCCAATTCCCTTCATGGATGTTCCAGACGGCTGTCGCTTCTTTCCCGCCCTCAACATATTCGGCACCAAAGTGGCACGCGCCGACATACACACTCGCGGATCGGGCTTCAATGTATTCGCCTTGCACCGTTGAAATTTCTGTGGCAAAGGCAAATCCCGCTACGAAGGTCAAAGCGAGTGTTGTTAAAACAAGTATACCTTTCATGCACTGTTCCTCCTTACGCTTTGCTTGAGTGGAGTGTAGTTTGAAATCGAATTCGCGTTACGCGTCGCGAACAGAATACTACACTGTTTACTGTTATTATACTGTGACGTATGTAAAATGTCAACTTTTTTCTCAATCACGTCGGAGTCATTCAATTCCTTATTTCTCCCCTAATTCGGTCACGGCACTTTATGCTGATTATCGGTAAAGTATTTCGATCCATCAATTTGATGAATGCGCCACTCACCTGACTTCTTTGTGAAGTAAAAACGCCCAAGGGCATTGTAACACGCAGAGGGTAAATCCGGGGTATAGTAAAACATGGGGCCCTTTGCACTCGCTTCTACCCAAGGGACACTAACATTCTCAGGACGAATATAAAAATCTATCAGTTCCCAATTTGGATCGCCTTGACAATCTAATTCCTCCCATCTTCCTTGAATATAAATTTTGACATCGTTCCACCCATAGACAACGCCGGTAATGTTAGTCCCAAATTCAATGCCCGCTGTGCTATCCAATGTATCTTGAAGTGCTGTCATGTCTTCTGCTACATAGGCTTTAATGAAAGCACGATAAACCTCCTGAATCGCTGCTTTCTCGACTTCAAAATCAAGGTCTCTAACTACGACTTCCTCTTCCGGCACTTTTTCTACGTAGGACTTATCAATGTAAGGGGCTGTCGGAAACAGGACAAATTCAATAAATTTGAGCGGTTCCTCGGTCTGTTCTTGGTCAATGTCGAGGTCCACATCGCCGCAACTCAGAAGGCATACCGATACGGCTATCACCAATAACAGAGTTTTTCCTGTTCCGAAACTTGTTTTCGGGCACATGATTTTACCTCCAGAAAACGTGCTAATAGGCGAGCATATTGAGATTTACCGAAAAAGTAAGAATCTCATCTGTGAACGCTACCTCGCTGAGGTCATCAACTCTCGTTGTCTTGGCGTTACCGGAATTCACTGTGAAGTCAATACTCCAGTGAGAAAGGAATTCATAACCGATACCCCCTGAGACAGAGACTCCAGTCTGTCTGGCATTTTCCAATGTAAGCGGCGGTTGCCAGGTTACGAGTGTTGCCAACCCGATATTGCCGACGAGGTAAAGGCCTCGCCTGCGGAATGGAAAATACATGAATCCCATCCCCGCTGCACCGTTGGCAATCGTAGTGTCTTTGTAGAAATGCTGAAGCGGGAGCCATGAAATGCGGCTCGTGTAATAGAGTAGGAACTGATCGGTGAACCCGTGGCCGATTTTCAACTCTGTTACCAAGGCGGATCTTGTTTGACGTTCGGTTGACCATTCGCTTTCGTATGCATGTCTCCAATAGTATTCGGCGAGCGGTTTCGTAAAACGGGTGCTCCCCACACCGACACCCAGACCAAAAATAAAGCCTTTACGCCTCCCACGGTAGTTTTTCCTTACCAACCGGACAAGTGTGTCTTTGCGTTCTTCGTAGATGAAGTCGCGCTCCTGATCCCTGAAAGCGTGGACATTGTCGAACGGACAGAGTATAAAAAAAGTGGCAATTAACACTAAATATCCCAACGGTAATGTGATTGTCTTCACTTGCATGGCATCTACGCCTCTTTTGGTCTGTCATCTATTTGTGCGTGAGAAAATCAAGATCACTATGATAACACAAAGGATCAGCACCCAGTACATAGGGACGGGGGCTTCGAGAAAGTCAACGATAGTGTCCTTTTTGGTCATCTTGAGCGGGACGTAGTGATCTCCGCCATTAACAACTGTTACAGCTTTTCCAAGCCGATCGCCGTATCCTTCTTTATAGATACTGATAAGGTATCTGCCCGCGGGGATGCCGGAATGTTTATAATTACCATTGGCATCGGTTGTTGCTATGTATTCCTCTCCACCTGCAGCAACGATCCTAACCTCAACACCCTCAATTGGGTTTTGCATTTCGGTTGTATCAACAATCTGTCCACGGATAGTTCCACTGAGTTGTGTGAGATCGTCTATAGTTCCGCCATGTAGGAAGTCGTTTTGTGCAAAGGCAATATCAACAGAGAGGACCAGATATGAAACGCAGATTAACGCTAAATTTAAACGGGGCATCGGATCTATCCTCCTTTAATTTCGCGATCGTCCTTCGCAAAGAAGCTAATTATTTTCCTGCTTCTGCTAATAGACGTTGGAGCGTTCCGCCTAAAATCTCCGCTTTATCTGCCTCTGGGATAAAAGTACAGTGCGTACGAAACGCCTCGAGTGCATGTTGATAGGTCATGAAATTCCGAACAACCGGATAGTCGGATCCCCAACAGAGACGGCCGGGACCGAAATGTTCATAGAGGGCGCGCACAATCCAGTGTGTATCCGAGTGTGGATAATCCCACGAGACCTGCGAGACATAGGCAAAACCTGACATCTTAATATGAATATTCGGGACATTTGCTGAGGCGAGCACCTGCTTGAGTCGCGGGTATGGATGTTCCTCACCTGCCCGCGCCCCGCCCATGTGATGACACAAGAATGGAATACTCGGAAACTCTGCAGCGACTTTACGGAGTGCCTCATGTTGGTGACTCCCCATGGCGATGCTGGCAATGAGTCGCATTTCGGACGTTGTGTGAAAGAAGCGTTCACCCTCTTCGGAAAAAAACCAACTCCCATCGTCATCGCCTCTGAGGTAATGCGTGTAGCCTTTAAGGTTGTACATTTCTGCTGCCGTTTTCAACCGATCCGCTGCGCCATCTGTATGATACGTGTCTGTCCATGAGCAATCCACATCGGCGAATTGAATCAACCGTTCTGGATAACGTTTGACGCATGCTGCGACGTAATCGTTGTTGTCAGGGTTTCTGTCAATGCGTGCACAGATAAGCACTGCTTTGTCGACATTGTGCAGATCCATTTCGTGAAGGAGTTGTTCAATTTTACCGCGGCTTTCGTCATCAGGGACAGGCGGTTGGTAGGGCCACCGGGGCCATGCGTGTGTATGTGAATCAATTATCATTTTTTTCTCCTGAGAATGTTTCTCTTCGCTGGTGAGTTTCCAACTTCGCTTAATTTAGCCCCAGCATCAAGGCACCTAATTCTTGTTTATTGGTCTCCGTAGGTTTCACAGTCCCGACAATTTTGCCATCGGACATGACTGCGATCCTGTCACTGAGATGGAGCAATTCATCCAATTCAGCGGACACAAGTAAAACCGCTTTGCCACCGTTGCGTGCATAAATCAGTCGTCTATGGACAAATTTCGCCGCGTGAATGTCCAAGCCGCGTGTCGGATGCGCCGCAATAATAACTTCCGGATTTGCCTCTAACTCCCGCGCAACAACGACTTTCTGTTGATTGCCACCAGAGAGTGTTCGAATCGGATGCGTGATGTTCCCTACACGAATCTGGTATTTATCAAGCGCGTTCAAAGCAGACCGCTGAATCGATTTTCGCTGGAGCAGCCCGTTACGACAAAAACGTCTCTTTTTGTGGTGCCCGATGATAAAGTTGTCATCAATACGATCGCTCAAACTAATGCCGTGTCGGTGTCTATCAGCAGGTATGTGTGCAACCTGTTCGCCATGTAATGTGAGTGTGCCGCTATCAATCTCTCGTAGACCTGTCAATACTTCGACCAGTTCTGTCTGTCCGTTCCCTTCCACGCCTGCTATCCCGACGATTTCACCGGGGAAAACTTCGAGATTGACTTTATTGAGGGACTGTTTGCTGGGGTTCCTACTTAAGGCTTTTTTCCATTTATGTTTTCCTACGATCTCTGAGCTGCCTGAGAGCGTAACGCCTTCCATCCGAACCATTGGGGCTGTATTCTCGATCTGTTCGCGCGTCAGGGCGGTTGGAATGATAGGTTCACCAAGCATCATTTCTGCCAGCATTGCCGGATCGGTGTCAGCGATGGGGCAACTATGGACAGATTGCCCGCGTCGCATCACTGTGACAGTGTCCGCTATTGCCATCACTTCGTCGAGTTTATGCGTGATGATGATGAGACTCCTCCCCTCATTTTTGAGGTTGCGCATACAGTTGAAAAGCCCTTCGACCTCTTGCGGTGCCAGCACCGCTGTCGGTTCGTCCATGATGAGAATGTCTGCACCGTGATAAAGGACTTTCAAGATTTCCGTGTGCTGCTGCGTACCAATCGGTAGAGACTCAACAGGCGTATTCAGGGGTACATCGAATCCAAGCTGCGCCGCGAGTGCTATAATCCGTTTTTCTGCCTGCTGGTAATCAAGGAGAGCACCGAATTTGCGCGGTTCTTTGGCAAGAACGATGTTCTGAAGTGCTGTGAACACCGGAATGAGCGTGAAGTGTTGCTGCACCATTCCCAAACCGAGATGCATCGCACGCCGCGGTGAGGGTATATTTACGCGATTTCCATTAACGAAGATCTCACCTGCATCGGGTTGGTAGAGTCCATAGAGAATTTTCATCAACGTAGATTTACCAGCACCGTTTTCGCCAACGATCGCATGAATTTCGCCGCGTTGGAGCGTGAAATCCACCGAGTCGTTTGCTTGTACATGTCCAAACTGTTTGCTGATGCCGTGCATCTCAATGATGGGTGTGTGTGTCATCTCTACTGCCGTTCATGCGGAACGACGATATCGCCCGCGATAATTTTCGCCTTGAACGCCTCAACCTGTTTCAAGACCTCATCTGGAAGAAGTGCTCGGTTCACATCGTCAACGATATACTCAACACCCCCCTCTTTGAGTCCATAGTTTTTTAGCCCACCAGAGAAATTGCCTTCTTGGACACTCTTTATCGTTTCGTAAACAGATACTTCCACGCCTTTGATGACGCTTGTGAGCACTAAACCCGGGGCGAGGTTGTTGCCGTTGGAGTCAACCCATATAATCGATTTTTCTTTGGCTTTCGCGGCTTCAAGCACGCCGAGGCCACTCGCGCCTGCAGCGGCGAGGATAATATCGATCCCGCGATTATATTGTGTCAGGGCAAGCTCTTTGGCTTTCGCTGGATCGTTGAACGCTTGTGGTGTAACACCGACGTAATCCGCGACGAATTTAATGTCTGGATTCGTCGCCTTAATACCGGCACCGAAACCGATTTCAAACGCCTCAACCAGCGGCACCTTCATCCCGCCGATAAAGCCGATCTGTTTTGTCTCTGTTTTCAAGGCTGCGATGACCCCGGCAAGGAACGTCCCTTCGTGGGCACGATAGGTGAGTGACGCGACATTCGGTTGTTCTATAACCGCGTCGATAAGGGCAAATTTGACATCCGGAAATTCGCTTGCGACCCGTTTCATCGGTTCTTGAAAAAGGAATCCGACACCAATGATAAGATCATATTTCAGTTTCGCTAATCTGCGGAGTGTCAATTCGGTATCAGTGCTTTGGCTTGGGGTGACCTCTGTGAGTTTAAATCCCCATTCGTCCTCTGCTTTTTTCGCGCCAGCGTAGGCAGCATCACAGAATGAGAGGTCGCCGCGCCCGGTGACATCGTAGATGAGACCGACTTTCAGTGCTGCGGGGGCTGTCTCTATCACAGCAAAACAGGCGATAAAAACTGTAACTAAAATCCTTACGTGCAAAATGTTCTCCTTTCCATCCGACAATTTTTTGAAAAACACGGAAAATGTGTGCTTCAATACTATCTATCATACATCATAGTAGACGCAAATGCAAGTTTTCTTATTCAGCAGCGTAGCACCATTCAGCTCTCTCATAATTTCGATTTTCCGCTGATAGCACCTTACCTGATTCAGACCACTCATAACCGACCGTTGACTGCTGATGACTAACCACAAGTTAATGTTGACTTTTTTATTGTTTAAGGTTATTCTATTTTCAGAATTCTCGCTGTTATCGTGATAGCGGGGAATGTATAGACTATAGCGGAAAAGATGGAGGAACGACTATGAGAATGGCTATCACAGTGCCGAAGTTAGCTGCATTAAGTCTCGTTGTGCTTTTCGGTATCGCGCTTTCGCTACCGACGTACGCAGGTACCCAATTATGGGACTTTGAGGAAAAGCACGATGACTGGAAAGTTGCCAATGGGAATTGGGAAATCGCAAAAGGTGTCTACCACGTTGATAAGGGTGGACAAGCGGAACACTCTCTCGTTGGTGAAGAAGATTGGGATAATTACACGATTGAGGCGAAAGTGCGATTGGATAACCACCATTGGGCGGGTATTGTTTTTCGCGCTGAAAGCGAGATGGAGTACTACGTCTACTATCTCAATGTTCCAAATAACAAAACGGAACTCTGGCGACACAAAGATGGTGCCTGGAATGCCCGCGACAATATCGCGCAAATCCCGGCTGTTGAGAAGGTGCAAATAAAGAACGGCGAATGGATTGATATGAAGGTCGTTGTTGAGGGTAGTGAATTTGAGATACACCTCAACGGTAAACTTCAGGGTGAACATAAAGACGATACTTATAAAACCGGTCAAGTCGGCGTGTGGGCATGGGAAACCGAGGCGAGTTTTGACGATTTTACCGTCTACGGTGATAATATAGAGGATACCCTTGCCGTCGAGCCGAATAACAAACTCGCAACGACATGGGGTCGTCTCAAGCGGACTTACTAATTTTGCGTAAGGCTTAGCCTCAGAAGTTTTCTGCCTGAGAACCTCGTTGAAAACTTTTGAGGCAACTTTCTATAAAGGGAGCGATATTATGAAATATCTATTTTCAACTATTGTGATGTGTTCTCTCCTCGTACTCGTAGCGTCCTTTGCTTTTGCAGGTGAACAGTCTTGGTCGTTTGAAGCGGATGCAGCCGATTGGACACCGGCTAATGGTGCTTGGAGTGTTGAGGATGGCACTTATAAACTTGCTAAAGGCGGTAGAGCCGAGCATTCTCTCGTCGGTGACGCTGGATGGGAAGATTACACCGTTGAGGCGAAAGTTCGACTTGATGAAGGGAATTGGGCAGGTGTTGTCTTTCGCGCACAGAGCGAGATGGAATACTATGTCTACTATCTCAACGTCCCAAATAACAAAGCTGAGCTTTGGCGACAGAAGCAGCGCGCGTGGGACTCTCGCGACAAAATTGGTGAACTTGCGGGGTCGAACATCACTGTTGCGAATGGTGAATGGTTTGACATGCGAATCGTCGTTGAAGGCATATCAATGAAACTCTGGATTAACGGTGAAGACCAAGGGGAACTCAAGGATGAGACCGGTGCCGAATACGCCGCTGGTCAAGCCGGTGTCTGGGCGTGGGAAACTGCTGCAAGTTTTGATGATGTTACCGTCTCTGGTGATGCTATCGCCGGTCTTACCCCCGTTGAACCGCAAGATAAATTGGCTACAACATGGGGACGCATCAAACAACGTTTTTAGGTGGTATTTCCGTTTCACCGTAGGACGGTAACAAGTGCGACCGAAACTTTCCTATTATGCAGTTGTATGGGTGGCACTCTTAGGGTGCTACCTTACCTTCTATCAGCCTCCAGGCGCATTCTGCCAAGAAACTGGTGTCTCAGACATCACTGCACAGATTCGCGCCCATAAAGCACAAATCGCTGCAGATGGCACTCAGATTGAAGTTCGCTTGAAACTCGCTAAGGTGTACCTCCAAATTGAGGCTTATGCTGAGGCGGTTAACGAGTACCAGCAAGTCATAGCAGCTGCAGCACCAAACGGAATACCGAGCACCACAGCAACTACACCCGATTCGGATATTCCGGCGGCTTACTACGGCTTAGGATTGGCGTATACCGGGCTTGAAAAGTTTGAGGATGCTATTGCGGCATACCAGCGCGCGATTGCGTCTGCTCCCGACTGGGCATATACACACGCGGCTTTAGGGAGTGCTTACGCGAATACACACCGTTACGCCGAGGCTCTTGATGCTTACAAAGTAGCGGTTGCGTTGGATTCTAACGATGAGATGATTCATCATCAAATCGGGAACGTCTATAGTAAGCGTGGGGAACACGCAGCAGCGGTCCGACATCAACTACGGGCAATTGCAATCGCACCACAGTTCGCAGCTGCACACTATCAGTTAGGACTTCTCTACGTACACGAAAAGCGGTGGGCTGACGCTATCAGTGCGTATCGTACCGCGTATCAGAACGATCCAGCACTTGTTGAGGCACTCTATAATCTCGCACAAGCGTATCTCCGTGCCGGGGACGCTGCAGCGGCGCGTGAACAGATGGCACTGTTTGAGGAACGGAAAGCCGCGCTTACGCCCCTCCACGAGTTACGCGGTGCCCTGCAGCGGACACAAGACACAACCGAACGCGCGCAGATTCTCGCCAATATCGGCAGATTTTACCTCAAAGGTGGGCATCATGAGAAAGCCATCTCGGCGTACCAAAAAGCACTCGGTATGGATCCACAACTCGTCGTTGCTTATAACGGTATCGGTGTTGCCTATACAATGCTTGAAAAATACGAGGCAGCCATCACTGCACAACAGAAGGCGTTGGAACTTCAACCGAATTTTGCAAAGGCACACGCAGGCATCGGATTGGCGTATTTCAGGCAGAATAAGATGGGACTCGCTCTAAGACATTACCGACAGGCGGTTAAGCAGGCCCCCCAATTTTTAGAGGCACATCTAAAAATTGCGATGATTTTGTTGAATCAGAAGCGTCATGCCGAGGCAACGGATACATACCTAACCATTATCTCACTGCAACCGGACGATGCCGAAGCGTATCACAATCTCGGCTTATGTTATGCGTATCGGGCAATGCGGAAGCGTAATTCGCATCAACAACCCGATCAGGATTTGACCGCTGCAGCACTAAAAGCCCTTGAAAAGGCTGTTGATCTTTCGTTATCTGAGACGGGTAATTTGCAACCGATGGAACGATTACCCCTTCAACCACCGTTTTTGACAGAAACCTATTATCTTATCGGTGAACTTCAGGCGAGTCAAGGCGATTTCGGTGCGGCAGAGAAGGCTTATCTGTCGTCTGGTTTACCGAAGGCGTATCATGCTTTAGCACAGTTAAGCGCGAAGATCGCCAGTAAAAATAAAGCGGATACCAAACGCGTGTTAGAAACGGCGCGGCGTTACGCACAAGAAGCAATTGATATGGATCCGAATGTCGCAAGCTACTACAATACACTCGCACTTATTGAATTTCGGCGTGGGGATTATCGGCAAGCTGAGGAAGCGATCCGAAAGGCGTTGGAACTTGAACCGGAAAATCGGAACTATCAACAAGGACTGAAACAGATTTCTGCAAAATCAGCGGCTGACTGAAGTACACACTGTCCGCTTTTAGGCAGTTCATTGAAACGGTCGGAAATGAAAAACGGAAACCCAAACCGAGTTATTACTCGATTCAGGTTTCCGATTTAGAAAATGTCCGATATTTGCGCTTATCGGGCGTTTTTGAGGTGTCCCCATGTGGTTGCGAGCTTGGCTTTAGGGTCTACGGGATAACTATCGTCGCCGAAGAACTCAATTTCGCCAATTTGGAAGTATGCCCCAGCTGGGTTCGCTACGGTGTCAAAAGTAACATGCCGAAAAAACCGATACCCGGTTTTTTGCTTGTCGTAATCTTCCCCCGCCTCAAACAGGACGACTTGCAGTCGCTGATCCCAAAAGCTATCTCCGTCGTGAGCATAGATGGTATCAAAATCCTTGCCGTCGTTCGACCCTTGAACCTCCCACACTGTAGGGTCCCGTGCGGGAACATCATTGGCTGAAGATACGGTGAAGTGTGTCAATGCGTATTGCTCCTCAAACTCAGCCATTATCCATAACCCTTCATCTGGGATGCCGCCTCCCTTTCCGCAGCACCATTTGTCATTGATGGGACCCAGACGGTTATCAAAGACGTTAAACGAAAATTCGCCGCCCCCGAACCCGGGTTCCTCGTTAGATGAGAAAATGGCATCGTACCCCTTATCTGCGTCAGGCTCGCCATTGTCTTCTGGGTCGGTTAGGTCGCCGCCTATTAGTGACTCCGTTCCTGTTCCCAAGACTTCCTCCGCCTCTGCCATGTCGCTTGTGCTGATAACACAATAGGCTATCATCAACACAAATCCTGCGAATACTAACATAATTTTCATGCCGTTCAATCTCCTAAGAGAAATGAATCTCACTTTTACGTGAGTTTCGTGTTAAGTAGGTGAGTTTGAATAAACTGCACCCATTTTACTATACCAATCCTTACGAATCTGTATTTTATAGTAACATAACCCAAGTTGCTACTTGTAAATCCATGGGATATCCTTTATAGTGTTTTTATCC
>VXXH01000031.1 GCA_009835515.1 Candidatus Poribacteria bacterium | reverse complement strand
TTCCTAAATTGCCAAGTACTTCCAAAGGTTTTCTGGAATTTCGTATTTAATCTCCTCCCGCTTTTGATGTGAGTAGCGCGCAAAGATACCAAAACGCGGAATGTCTTTTATATTCGCCGATCCGGTATGGCACAAAAACGCGTGCCACAGCACAACGTCGCCCGCGGCACCGGTAAATTCGCGAGGGCCTTCCGGCGATAAATCCGAAAGCACATGCCATCCCCAATCTTCGATATCGTAGAAGCTGCCATCAATTTGCTCTGGATATTGAAGGAAGTATTTATGCGTTGAGTGGTGGCTTCCGGGCCAGAAGACGAATGCACCACCACCGGGTTCGACATCGTAGAGGTAGGTTGTCGCGCCGAGCATAAAGGGACTCCAACCACCGGGACCGTAGGCATCAATGTGTCCACTACCCGGCATTGCCCATTCTTCTTCAGGATTGGGCCATTTGACAAGTGGTGAACCACCACCGCCGGTAAATTGACCCTCACCGAGCTGCTCGGTAATCTCTTGCATCGCAGGCAGTTGCCCGAACAGTGGTGAAAAACTGAAGTTTTGGACGACATAGTCGTTGGGCCAGGTCTTCGGCGTTTCAAGACTGGAATCGAAATGTTTCCAGATCTGTCCCCGCCATCCATCAATTATCTCCGAATCAATAAAATTTTCAAGGATAAGGTATCCATGTTCTTGAAAAAAGGCGATCTGTTCTGCTGTAAGCATCTGAGTTCCCTCTATCAGTAAAGGGCTAATAGTTGATAACTGACAACTATTTCTTAA
The DNA here is from genome assembly GCA_009835515.1 of Candidatus Poribacteria bacterium. Taxonomy (GTDB): domain Bacteria; phylum Poribacteria; class WGA-4E; order WGA-4E; family WGA-3G; genus WGA-3G. The sequence continues at coordinate 2,117 of VXXH01000031.1, read as the reverse complement.
ATTGCCCAATATTTCCAGAGATCTTCCGGAATTTCGTATTTAATCTCGTCCCGTTTTTCATGGGCATACCGTGTAAAGAGACCGAAACGAGGAACATCTGTCACATTCGATGAACCTGTGTGGCAGAGAAATGCGTGCCACAATACAACATCACCCGCAGCACCAATAAACTCACGGGGTCCCTCTGGGGATAAATCCGAGAGTACGTGCCAATTCCAACCTTCGATATCGTAGAAACTACCGTCAATCTGCTCAGGATATTGGAGGAAGTACTTGTGCGTTGACCGGTGACTGCCGGGCCAAAAAACGAACGCACCCCCCTTGGGTTTGGCATCGTAAAGATAGGTTGTTGCCCCTATCATAAAAGGACTCCAGCCAGCAACGGCACCATACGCGTCGATGTGTCCTTCCTTGGGCATTGCCCACGCTTCTTCAGGGTTGGGCCATTTGATAATTGGTGAACCGCCGCCGCCTGTAAAAAATTGCCCGCCACCCAGCTGCTCGGTAATCTCTTGCATCGCAGGCAGATGTCCAAACGGTGGTGAGAAACTAAAGCCCGGAATTTCATAGTCGTTGGGCCACGTCTCTGGCGTTTCGAAGCTGGAATTAAAATGCTTCCAGACCTGCTCTCTCCATCCGTCAATTATCTCCGAATCAATAAAATTTTCAAGAATAAGATATCCGTGTTCCTGAAAGAAGGCAATTTGTTCTGCTGTAAGCATCTCTGTTTCCTCTACTGTTGTTGCTACGGCACGACGGAGCGTGCCCACTACCTTGCATTAGCGTTTTTTGGGCCTGAAAGATGGGATACCGGTTTCGTCGAATCGTTTCTTGACGGCTTGCATGAGTTCGGGGGTAACCTCCCGATAGCCGTGTTCACGTGCGTATTTCTCAACGCTTTTGACGACCATCCCGCGCGCAAATGACGGCACGCGTTTTAACCTTTTTTCTGCTGCCTCCGTCCACTGCAATTCGTAATCGGTTTCCGTGGCAAAAGCGATCTTGTTCTCAATTTGAACAGGTGACGCGCTGGGTTGCTTTCCATCCACACTAACAGACGATGATCCCGGTTGATATTCGCAGGACGCATCTTCGGCGAGGTAGTTACCGGTCGTGGCATAGGCGCGTGCCCTACAACCGCCACACACTTCCCTAAATTCACACGCACCACACTTCCCTTCAAGCAGGTTCCGGTTCCGTAAGTCCTGAAAAGTCTTTGATTCATTCCAGAGTTTAACGAAACTTTCGTCTTTGAGGTTTCCAACGCTAACAGGTAGATAGGGACAGGGGGTCAGTTCACCCTCAGGCGTGATGCGACAGTAATAGATACCACACGGACATGTCCCGCTGGGATAGCCTTGGAGGAAAGCGGAGTCGGATTGCTGTCCATAGATAACGCGCTTGTAGTGTGGGGCACATTTCGCAGCGATGAGCATCTTGCCTCTATAGGCTGCTTGCAACTCGAACATCGTCTCAAGCATTTTCTCATATTGCGTAGGTGTCAGGTCCATCACTGTCTTGCCTCTTCCGGTCCGGACGAGAAAATAGAGATTTAGCACCTTCGCACCGAGTTGATAGGCGAACTCCACGATTTTTGGAATTTCATCGTAATTCCACTGCGTTACGGAGGTCTGAACGAGGAAATCCATCTGTGCGCGTTTGAGTGCCTCAACACCGTTCATTGTCGCTTTCCATGCGCCCTCCATGCCCCGAAACTTGTCATGGTCTGTAGGCTGGATAGCGTCGAGACTCACGCCTGCACCGGTGACACCGTGCTGTTGCATCTCCTCGACCACTGCGTCGTTGAGCAGTACGCCGTTTGTGCCCATGACAACAAGAAACCCGGTATCGGAGGCATACTTTGATATCTCCAAGATATCCGGGCGTAATAACGGTTCTCCACCAGTGAGGATGAGGAGGATGTGCGGATTGATTTCGGCGATCTCATCGATGACACGAAAGCATTGGGATTGGCTTAATTCCGCATCCCGTGAGTATTCCGTGGAACCTTGAATATCAGATAATTGAAAGTTTTGGTTCCCTAACTCGTTTGTGTCTACGAAGCCTGCTGGGAGATAGCAGTGTGTACATTTCAGGTTACACAATCGGGTGATATT
>VXXH01000590.1 GCA_009835515.1 Candidatus Poribacteria bacterium | reverse complement strand
CATGAGAGTGTTGTTACACTTACCCTCAGCGGAGCTAAATTCGCCCGCTTTGTTTTTGACATCCGAGATGCTGTGTCCGTCTCCGGTATTGAGGGAGTTGATTTTGAATCGTGGGATGTGGATCGTGTTAGTGATACAAAAGTAACCGTTGAACTCACATTCTCTGGCAACATAGATACGAATACGAACCTTGTCTTTACGGTGGGGGCAGGAGCAATAGCAGGCTACAACGGCCCTGCTCTTACAGCAGAAATCCCTGTCACTGCGATAGAGGAATCGCTTACTGCATCCGTTGAAGAACCACTAACGGAACCGACCTTGCATGAGAGCGTTGTTACACTCACCCTCAGTGGAGCTAAATTCGCCCGCTTTGTTTCTGATATCCGAGATGCTGTGTCCGTCTCCGGAATATCAGGCGTAACAATACCCCGGCACCAACCAGACAAAATCAGCGATACACAAATTACTGTGGAACTGGAATTTGATGGCGACTTTGATGTTGATTCCACACTAACTTTTACCGTCGGTGCGGATGCTATCGCGAACTACAACGGTCCTGCTCTTACAGCACAAGTTTCTGTTGCTGCGATAAAGAGGTCAGAAGAATACATACGAGGCCCCTGGCTCTGGATGCTTGCCGCAGGTTCAAATATAGAGAGCGATCAACTCGCCAGAGTCAGTAATGGAGATATTACGGAGCACCACGTTGCCACACATGGTGTAAACGAGGGAGATACCGTTGGCGCGTTACAGTGGACACGTGGACGCCTCCCTCTAACAACCCCAGTATGTAAAACCGAGCAAATTAATGCCGTAGGTATCACTATCGTTAGGCGGAGCTGCTCTTCAGATAATATTAATGAACTCGTCAATGCTATAGGTCTGAGTGAAAACTCGGATCTAAATGACTATTCCGCCTATGCACTGATTAACATCGTTTCACCCAAGGAACAAAGCGATGTGCTGATGGGAGTCGGCAGCGATGATACAGTTAAAGTCTGGCTCAATGGTGAGATCGTTCACGAATACCTTGGGGGGCGGCTCACAATCAATGGGAATACTACGTGGACGGGTAGAAGTACAACAGGTATTCAAGACAAGTTCTACACGAATCTTAAAGCTGGAAACAATCTCCTATTGGTTAAAGTGAGCGAGTTTACGGGAGAGTGGGGAATGTTCTTTGAAATCTACCTCGGGGATGAAGATTTCACCACAACTCTTCCTGGAACTATTTCACAGCAACCTGATCCGCTACCTGACCTTGTGGTAGAAGAGGATGTGAATGGGGATGGCACGGTAAACATTCAGGATTTGGTGTTGGTCGCATCAAGTTTCGGTCAGATGGGAGAGACTGCTGCGGATGTCAACGGGGATGGCGTTGTTAATATTCAGGATCTCGTCCTCGTGGCGGGTGCGTTTGGTGACGCTGCTGCAGCCCCATCTCTGCCTCCCGATGCCTTAGAGATGCTTACCGTCTCTGATGTGCGTCAATGGCTTTCTCAGGCACAGCGGTTCGGTATCACAGACCTGACATCGCAAAAGGGGATACGCTTCTTAGAGCAGCTCCTTGCAACATTGATACCCCAAGAGACAGCATTGTTAACCAACTATCCGAATCCGTTTAACCCGGAGACGTGGATACCGTATCAACTCGCCAAAGATGCAGAGGTTTCGCTGACGATCTATGCTGTGGATGGTCAAATGGTTCGGCGGTTGGCACTGGGACATCAACCTGCTGGGATGTATCAAAACCGTTCCCGTGCGGCGTATTGGGATGGTAAAAATGCTTCCGGTGAACCCGTAGCGAGTGGTCTATATTTCTACACGCTGTCTGCTGGTGATTTCACCGCAACGCGGAAAATGTTGATACGCAAGTAAACTTTATCATCGAAACAGGGTAGGTTGGAAGACTGGGAGATAACACGCTTCCACCCTTCCAATCTTCCATTCAATCCCGATGGCTCATACAATCGGAAAATCACTCAAAGGGAGTTAATTATATCGCCCAGAAATATCGTTGCGTGGATAGACAATTACCCGAATATGCCTTCTGCGTTTGGAAAGCGAATGGGTTTATCAGAGGACGTTGCAGAGGCACTCATCTCTTACGTGCGCAGTATGACGTGTCGGGAGCAATAAATGGAAAAAATAAAATTCGGGGTCGTGGAATTCCGTGTCGATAGGATTCACAGTATCAGACGGGTTTCTCACTATATCGCTGAAATCCGTTTTAAAACCGATGAATCCATACATGTCATCTGTGGCACGTCCGTTCTTGATAATAGGTACTCTTACCCAGGCACTTATGAACAACTCAAAGCACTTATCGGGGACAGCATACGACCATGAGAGCGAACCAGAAATTATGCAATAGGGAGGATTAGATAAATGGCTGGATATTCCAAAATCTATTGTATTGGAGGCGAAGGTGGATTCATGGGTTCCAATGGTATAAACCTAATTGAATTCCAAATCCTTGTTGGTGATGGGGATCGACAGTGGTTAGAGGTGCGTTATTTTAATAAGCGCATCAGACCTATGGGCAGAGTTAGGTCGATTATCGCAAAGGGACCAGAATCACATTATCCAGACGCGCTTATTGATGCATGTTTGGCATTCTTCCCAGAATACTTTGCGTCGTGTCCATCACTAACTCAGGTTGTTGATGCCCTTGGAAATGCATCAAGGATTGACTTTGATTTTGATGGTGAACCGTCTGGCTAGGCACAACTTGGAGAAGAAGCAAGACCACTGTTCAAGGAACTTGTAATTTACAAGGCGAGCTTGGAGAAAATAAAGAATCTCTGAACTCGACGAAAGGAGCTAAAATCTTATGATTCTACACACTTACCGCTCAAGATTTGGAAAGGAAGTTAATTTCAATAGATACCTAACGC
>VXXH01000138.1 GCA_009835515.1 Candidatus Poribacteria bacterium | reverse complement strand
AACAATGAACGCCCCGCGCCTGTTCCACTGTAATTTCACGATGATGACGAAGCACGATGCGCCCCAACATTTCCACCGTGATGATAGTGGTTTTAGATTTCCACCGGGGTTCCGCAATCCGCACAACGATTATCAAGCTGCTGCTGGACATATCTATTGTAGCCACATTGCGACATGGGTTGCTTTGGTAGACGTGCCACCCGGCACCGGTTTTTGCCTCGTTCCGGGCAGTCATAAATCTCTGTTCCAGACACCGGAGAATTTGCCCGTGCGGCACGATCCGCCCACTTCGATTACACTGCCGATGGCAGCTGGTGACGCGGCAATCTTTTCAACAAATCTACTTCACGATGCCAGCCCGTGGACAGAGGATTATCCGCGGATGAACATCTTTCAACGCTATCAATTGAGTGCTTATTTCAATGAAACTGGAAAGGGTGGTTACCCGTTTGACGAGCATCGCGATAAAATCTCGGATGCCCAATACGAACTGGAATCGTTATCAAAAGAGGTAAAAGCGGCAGTGAAGCCTATTTTACCGAATGGAGGTTAAGAATGCGTTTAGACAGACAAGTCTGTATTATTACGGGTGGTGGCAGCGGTATTGGTCGCGGTGCCGCGCTCACAATGGCAGGAGAAGGGGCAACGGTTGTCATTATCGGCAGAACCGAATCGAAATTGGCATCTGTTAAAGCCGAAGTTGAAACAGCAGGTGGCACCGCGACGAGTTACGTGCTTGATGTGGCGGACTATGACGCTGTTGCGCAGATGGCTGCCGATGTGCTTGATAAACATGGGCGGATTGATGTGCTGGTGAACAATGCTGGACACAGTTCACACAATCGGCGGCTCCTGAACACGACTCCTGAAGAGGCGCGATCGGTGATTGATTCTAATCTGATCGGCACCTTTTTCTGTACGCAGGCGGTTGTACCGGCGATGTTGAAGGCGAAATCGGGAACGATTATTAATATCTCGTCGCTCGCGGCGGTCACACCGGGCCCCTTTAGCGGTTTCGCTTACGGCGCGGCGAAGGCGGGTGTTATCAACTTCACCGAATTTCTTAATTCGGATTTAAGAAACACCGGTATCCGAGCAAGTGTCATCGTCCCTGGTGAAGTGGCAACACCGATTCTGGACAATCGCCCGATTCCGCCGGATGCGGATGCCCGCGCCACGATGGTAGGTGTAGACGAAACTTCAGCGGCGATTCTGCTGATAGCGACGCTGCCGCAGCGGAGCAATATCCCGGAATTAGTCATCCGTCCGACGATGCATCGGAATATGACAGGCGAAGTCGTCGAATTGGACGATTAACAGGCTACTGACGGTAGATTGTTGTTTGCGGATAATACCGTGCCCACGCGAACCAGTAGATATTGACAGCAGGTAACCGTTCTAAACGTTTTCCCTTATCTTTACCTGATGTTGCCGCACCTGTGACCAGATTCCAGCGTGTTCCGGTGTTATCCTCTACAAAATGCCCATCTTGAGAGCGAAAGTTTCGCACATCTTTTGCGACATTCCGCTTAAAAACAGCCGTTGCGAACGATACCTTATCGTGGAAAATTAGCAATGGCACCTCGCCAACCATATCGTTGATTACGGTAGTTTCGGCAAAATGTGTCAACGGGTACGCGCGAAACTGTGTGTTATAGGGATCGAAATTACCACTCCGCCCAGGAGCACCATCTTGTCCAGCAGTGCCGTCCTGTCCGCCATCACCTCCACGTCCACCGGCACCTCCGTCTCCACCATCTCCGCCACGTCCGCCGTCGGCACCGTCCTGACCATCAGCACCATCACGCCCAGGAGCACCATCTTTAGTCTGCACTTGAACACCAATCACGAGGGATTTATTCGGGAGTCTATCATCGGTGTATTCCGTTCCACTTACGCCCGTATCTTGGCTGGTGTGATACCGCTGATATGAATCCCGGCTAAGACTTTCGCGCATACTACCTCTAAACGGAACTGAAAGCACGCTTGTATTCGGATAATTTGTCTGCCATGTTTTCCATGCAATCTGTGGCATAGAGGCGAGCATCTTCAACCGCTTCCCTTTCAGGGGTCCCTGTATCGCTTCCCCGGTGATATGCGACCAGAGGGAACGGGTCTGATGGTCGTACATCAACAACGCATCCCGCCACAATTTACCGCTCACACCGAAGGTATATGTCTTACCGTCAAGATCGCGACTATACACGATAGCCGTTTTGCAGAGCGGTCACCACGTCGTGGCGATGTTCAATCCGCCGACAACATCATTGACGATTTCGTGCCCGTTGAGCAGATAGAGCGAATAGGCGTGGCTTTCGTCGTTGAAGGTTACGCCGATGACGGGGGCATCCGGGTCCAATTTTGCGGCACCGGCAGAAACGAATTGCGGTTCAGTAATCGCGGGGATCGCATCAAAGGGCAGTAGGGTACGGATTTTGTCGTCGCTGTAATCTTGATGATCTTCGGCACTTGCGCAGGAGATGGTGGCAAGTAGGAGTATGAGAATGAGTGTGTAGTTTTTCATGAGTAAAGTCCTAATGAGTAAGGTTAGTGTATACTATTATTTTAGTTGATAGAACCGTATCTTTTTGAAGGTTACGATGGTTTTGGAACTGTATCAATCGTTTTTGGCGTTGGTGTTTTCCTTTATGAATGGATCCAGTTCCCTCTAAGATCTCTCACACTATTGGTATTTAAAAAAGGGACATCCAATTCGCTAGTGTTAAGAGATGAACTCGGGCCTTTTAAAATTTGGATTCCCGTGTTTCCACGTTTGAGTATAGCCGCTGAAAATTCGTCCTGTGCTTTGGTTTGAGTGAACGACAGGATTTTGCGTAAAAATGGTTCAATACAAATAACCAACAAAATGTACACAACACCTGATAGACAGACTGTAACGA
>VXXH01000407.1 GCA_009835515.1 Candidatus Poribacteria bacterium | reverse complement strand
AGCTTCATTTTCAAAGTCATTGCGCCAGTCATCTTGGATGGTCTTTTCAGAATCCCCCTCGACATTTTCAGTTATTGAACTATCATATTCCGTTTTCTTCAAGTGACCTACGGTCATAGACAAGATTTTTTCAAGGTTAAACTGTTCTCTCAGTATCTTTTCCGCAAATCTATTACCGGCTCTCTGTGGAAATTCCGGATCAACTTTCATTTGTTGGATAATTTGGTTTGTAACTTCTGTCTGAATTCTAATACGTCCCTCCGATTCTGATCGTTTTTCGGCAGATCTTCGTTCAAGATATCCAACGGGCACATCCATTAAAGCAGAACACAATCGATCAATAACTTTAAACATGTTACGACTAATTGGAGCAGGGATAGTTGAATCTGATACAAGATCACGGACAACGTCTATAGCAGAATTAGTTTCATCTGCAATAGTTGGCGGAGGATTCTTTTCGATTTCGTCAGACATTATCAAATCCTTTCGGTTATTTTATACTCACTAATTTTCTAATCTGGTTCAGTCGAGAAACTTAATGCTACTCCACAACAACCGTCTCCTCACCAAGCATATCAATAATCTTCACCGCAACGCGGGCATCAGGACGCTGGAGCGATACGGTGTATTCTCCCTCAACAAAATCTTCCTTTTTCTTTGGAACGTCGCTCTCGACTATTTTGAAATGCTCCCCCGTGTAATCGGTATCAATCAGGACACAATCAATCTGTGCGCGGAAGTCGTCGATTTGTTCGTCAAAAATGGTGCGGTCAATATCCATCCGTGCTAAAATGGTTGGACTCATGTACTCTGCGATGGTAATTTTAACACTATCTCCCTTTCTCTCAAAATTAATCTCTGCTGATGCAGGTTCAAAAGTAGTGACTCCTTCACTACCGATGTCGCGCACAAAGATTTTGTTTACTGCGCGCCGTCTGTTTTCCTCCTTGAGTTCCGCCTGAATCCCGCTATTGATACCGTAACAAAATACAGTGATGTTACGCGACTCATCTGGCCGCTTCTCAAGTTCGTCTTTAATTGTCTGAATGTCTAATGGCGTGAGCGGTTTCGTTAGGTCAATGATTTTGACGAGTGTTCCGTCCAAGGTGCCATTAAAAAACGCCTCTTGCCTATCAGTTTGCACGCCATATTTTTTCATGACAATATCCCTTCGCTCCAAATCGGTACTTGCATCGTAGTTATTGACGCGATAGTGTGCCATGCCGCGCTGCATATTTGGTAGCGTCTGTAGTCTTTTTATTGTTGTCTGGATCGCCCCTTTGTTAATATCTGCAGCAATCCAACGTCTGCCGAGTTTTTCTGCTACGGCAGCAGTGGTGCCACTTCCGACAAAACAGTCAAGGACGATAGAATTTTTATTGCTTGATGCTTCGATGATACGCACAAGGAGTGCTTCGGGCTTTTGAGTTGGGTAATGAAGATATTCGTTCGGATTAACACCTAACCCAGGAATATCATCCCATATATTATCAGCAACTGTTTTCTCAAGAACTTTATCACCAACAGTTTCGCGGTGATACTTGATCCTTATTTTGCCTGCCGTTACCGACACCTTGCCATCCTTAATCAAAAGTTTCCCACCGCGTGTGACAAAAATGCGTCCTTCTTTATAAAGTTTAATAATGCTCTCGTCAGAGTATGTCCCTGGGTCGGAAGTTGCGAAGAAATCTTTATCATCTTTTTTGAATTTTCGCTTGGCTTCTTCCAACGAGAGGGTAATAACTTTTTCGATTTTATTCCAAATTGCGTTGTCCTTGTCTTTTGCATAGAGATAAATATAATCCGAACTAAATGGCATAAACTCGGCATGTGTTTTCATTCCTCGGACAATTTGTCGACGCCATGTCACCAAGTTAAGAAAATTGCTTTTCCCAAAAATCTCGTCCATTGCAAGGCGGAGATAACTATTCATTCGCCAGTCACAATGCACGTAGATTGACCCATTATCAGTCAACAATTCCCGCATCAAAATCAACCGTTCATACATGAATTGGAGATAGTTGTCATTTGCCCAGATATCGGTGTATTGCGTCTGTTCAATCACAGAATGTCCCTCAGCCTTCAAATCTTCTTTCTTACCACGTAGTTTCACTTTCCGCACGTAGTCTGCACCACTTGCAAACGGAGGATCAATATAAATGAGGTCAATCTTGCCACGGAAACCTTGCACAAGCAGCGTGGAGAGAATCTCTTTATTGTCGCCGTGAAAAAGGAGGTTGGGACCGTCTTTAAATTTGTCATAAGTCGGTTCTTGCTCTGGGTTCTCCACGTCATAAGTATCCACCAATTGTGCAGGATAATTGCTTATTGTGTCAATTGGACGTTTGCCGACCCAGTGAAGCATAGGTCTGCCTTTAACTGGTTTTATTTTCATTGTGTGTTCTTCCTATGTTGTAGGCTGGAGTGCCATTTTTTCAACTGTTCGGCCAAGTATTCTTAAGTTTAGAGATTTTTGTTGCACAAAACTATCCCAAGATGTATAGCATCGAATAGATGCTTTTTTAGGTTTTGGAGCGTCTTCCGTGTTTTTCAGTCTCCGGATTAAAAGTTCCATTGTTTTTTGTATTTTCTCCGCAGTAGGATATTTGGAGAAGGGAGGAATTGTATTTGCATCAATAAATCCTTGATGGATATTGTCTGAGCTTCGTTTTAAATTACTCTTCCAAAATCTCCTTTCACGATTAGTTGCAGTCAATCGCCCACATGTAAAATCGTATCCCCAACGTGCAAAATCTTCTTTTAACTTTGCAAATAAATTATCTGAGATAATAAAAAAATCAAGATCCGACTTGTTATCAATAAAAGGGGCACCGAGTTTACAAGGGTCAAAAGATTTGCCTAACTGCGCACTTCCCACCAAACCAATTTCTTTTGCTTTAACC
>VXXH01000583.1 GCA_009835515.1 Candidatus Poribacteria bacterium | reverse complement strand
ATATTGCGCAGGCGAAAGAGTACCGCCAACAGATGCTCCAACAGAATCCAAATATGTTGTTTTTTGTGGGGGTACCTTTGAATAATTACAAACCTTCCAATGCGGCAACGGCTTTTCCTGCGGGTGCGGATTCTGATTTTTGGCTGCGAGATCGCCAAGGGAATATCATCCAAAATGCGAATGATGCGTGGCTGGTGAACATTTTGAACCCAGCGTTACAAGATGTTCAGATTGAAAGAATTGTAGGCTTTGCAAGGTGTGGGATTTTCGATGGTGCCCTGTTAGAAGGATTTACACATCATGGACTTGGTTCTGCGGGCGGCCAATTTTACCCGGCAGTAACAGATGTGCCGTTAACGGAGGAAGCGATTATTGAGGCGTATATCCGAATTCTAAGCGAGGTCCGCGCCCGCGTTCCTGAGGACTTTTTGATCGTCGTCAATGCTACGAGAGACAAAATTCCACACTATGCGGAATATATTAACGGTAATGTGATGGAACCGGGTTGGGATTATTCCTACAAAGGCCTTGCCAAGATTGAAAGCACACTGCTTTGGTCTGAGGCAAATTTCCGCGAACCGCAACTGAATTGGGCGCAAGGGTTTCTTATCACCTCCGAGCCACCCGAGAGTCCCGGTAACCGTCAACGAATGCGTCTCTTTACAACAATGGGTCTCACGCACTCTGATGGCTACATAAACGTCCACTATCATTCAGCGAGTTGGCAGCGATGGGGAGACATCGCTAAAAATTATTGGTATGACTTTTGGGATGCCGACCTCGGCAAGCCGATTGGTGAAACCGCGCGCCACTGCGACGACTGCGAGGGTCTCTTCGTGCGCGAGTTCACCAACGGTTGGGCGGTGTACAACCGGAGCGGCAAAGCACAGACGGTCCAATTGCCCATCAAAGCCACGGGTGTCGCGAGTGGTATCACCAACACCCAACATATCGTCCCCGATTTAGATGGCGAGATGTATCTGAAACAGGTGCCCAGTGCGAATAGCGTTGGCATTGTCACCGTGCTTGAGATTGCGACCGGGGCACCAGAGGAACCGGAATCCGCGTGGATGCCGGATGCCGCCTTACGCGCCGTAGTTCGGAAAGAAATGGGACTTCCAACACATATCACTTTGGAAAAATCTCGCATGCAACAACTGATACATGTTGATGGAAACAACAAAGGCATCATAGACCTGACGGGTTTAGAGTTTGCGACGAACCTAAGGATCCTGCACGTCGGGGGGCATAAGAATCAGATAACCGATCTTCGCCCACTTGCGAACTTAACGAGTCTCGAGCATCTCTATATCTGGCGCAAGCCGCCAAACACGCGTCTTGTCGCACTTGACATCCGTCCGCTCGCCAAGCTCACCAATTTATGGGCACTCTCACTGGCGGGAAACGGGATTACCGATATAACCCTACTGGCGGATATGAAGAAGCTCGACAAACTCATTCTCACAGATAACCGGATTGAAGACTTTAGTCCGCTCGCTGGGCTGACAAACTTATCAATCTTGAATATTCGGAACAATCCGGGCACAGATTTCAGTCCACTTGCGGCACTGACAATCACCGAATTTTACCTTGATGCCGATGTCAACGCCGATGGTTTTGTGAATGTGCTTGACCTCGTTGTGGTTGCTAATGCGTTTGGCGAAGCAGAACCGGATCTCAACGGTGATGGCGTTGTGAATATCCAAGATTTAGTTATTGTCGCAAATGCGTTTTGAAAAGGAGATTATTCTATGACAATAAAAGAAAAAATGTGTAAATCATTGTGGCTCCAGTTGCTCCTCGCGTCGGTTGTGGGGATACTTGTCTATAATACTTCCGTCCATGCAGAAGATACCGAGGAATGGATGCCGGATCCTGCGCTCCGAGAGGCTGTCCGTGAGAAACTCCAAATCCCTGATGGTAGACCGATACATCCCGCAGATATGGCGGGATTACACGATCTAATAGCAGAACACGATATTCAGAGCTTGAAAGGGCTCGAACATGCCGTGAACCTTAGAGGCTTGAGTATCTACAGAAGTGAAGTATCAGATTTAGCACCACTTGCGGGACTTGAGAATCTACATGCCTTGGGGTTGAATTATAATCGCATCACGGATATTTCACCCCTTTCTGGGTTGGTGAACCTACAAGAATTGCAATTGCACAACAATCAAATTGTAGACATTTCACCACTCGCAGGATTGATAGAACTACGAGACTTACGATTGAAAAGCAATGAAGTTGTGGATATTTCACCCCTTTCTGGGTTGGTAAACCTACGATACTTGGAAATACACGGCAATCAGATTTCGGATATTACACCCCTTTCTGGGTTGGTAAACCTACAAGAATTGGCAGTGGGACACAATCAAGTTGTGGATGTTTCTCCGCTCGCAGGATTGATAGGGCTACGACACCTGAATTTAGAACATAATTTTATCTCGGATTTAACACCCCTTGTGCCCCTAACGAATTTGGAAATCCTTTTGATATTTGGCAATCCTATTCCATTAGGAAACCAATTCACGGTAGAAGTTCCACATCTGAAAGCAGCGGTCGCTGGTGCTATTTGTGAGATTCCAGTACCTTCCTATACAACTTCCGTGACAGAACGTATAAACACTCGCGACTACCCATCTGCTTTCCTGTCGCATAAGAGAACGGGCAACCCTGAACAATATCCAGGTACATTTGATCAGTTCATCCGCTACGATTTCTCTTTCAGGTCTGAACCGTTCCATCCACTGACTCATCCACAAACCTTTAATTCTCCATTTGGTGGTGCGGTCCGGGGTGGGGACCTTGGCGCTATCGCAAAACTCCCACAATTTCATAGGGATGCGATTCGTGAAAATCCGAATATGATATTTATTGTTGAGATCGCATACTTCGATGGTCGTTTC
>VXXH01000285.1 GCA_009835515.1 Candidatus Poribacteria bacterium | reverse complement strand
GTCCTGTATTGTTTATTCCGTTGGATAAGCATCTAAAGCGGTTTGCCATTTCGTGAGTTGCGCCACGCGTTGCTCGGGGTCCGTGGTCATTTCAAACGGTCTGCCGCGCGTATCAACAACCAAGCCAACAACACCGCCTATCGCCTCGGTTTCAATGGCGTTTCCGTTCCCCGCCCCGAGATCAAACCGACGTGCAGGTTGGAGCTTCAAGGTCGCTTTCTCGCCCAACGGCAGCGGATAGCGACGGAGTTCACCGAACTGAATGTCTTCACGTGTTGGCGGTATATCTTCACCACTGATTTCGATAGTCAGACATTCATCACCAGTATGCCCTTTACCGATCGGGGCGATAGCGGTGCCTAAGTGGATAAGACAGTCACGTTCAAAGACATGTGTAGCAGCTTCAGGGTTGACTTGCGCAAGCACACCGAGTTGGGGCATCATGAAGATGCTGTCAACAGCGAGATGGGTTATACCTTCGGGTTGAAACGCATCTATCATCATGAGCATCGCCTGCTGCCGACGCGGCGCGTGCGATAAAACGCCACCGCTTCCGATGAGCATATCCAAAGCAAGCATATTCACAAGCGTCTGACCACTTTCCGCCTGATCAAAGGCTTCAGAGATAGTACGCTGTTGCTGCACACCCCTCAACTCAACTGCGAGTTGTTTGTGCTGTTCAAAGGCGAGTCGGAGCACCTCACGTGCAATCGCTTGTTCCAAGATTAACTCTTGCAAGGTTTGCGGAATCGTCGTCGGACGAATCATCTTGTTCTTGACACGATTACGCAGATCCCCCACTTCAATATCAAACGGTACCCATCGGAGCACGTTTTCCAAACCGGCTTCAGCGAGGACATTTGAGACACTGTAACTCATACCGAGGTTCGCACTCACGGTCCGGTTAAAGATCGGTGCTGCCTCTTTATTTTTAAACACAGAAAAGACATCCGTCGTTGCACCGCCGATGTCTACACCAACCACTTCAATATCCTGCTGATTAGAGACAGTCTGGATAATTTCACCCACTGCTCCAGGGGTCGGCATAATCGGGGCATCCGTCCAGTCGATGAGTCGTTTGTAACCGGGGGCGTGTGCCATGACATGCTCAAGGAACTGTTCCTGAATTTTGTGGCGTGTCGGCATCAGGTTTTCACGCTCTAAAACGGGACGCAGGTTGTCTACCGTCTGGAGTGCCATGACATCTTGCAACCGTTCCTGAATCGATTCCCGGGCGTTTATATTCCCAGCATAGATAAGCGGAAGCTCATACGCAATACCCAATCGCGGTCTCGGACGTGCAGCAGCGATAATCTCAGCCAATTCAACAACGTGTGAAGTCGTCCCACCGTCAACCCCCCCAGAGAGGAGTAACATATCAGGTCGGAGATGTCGGATGCGCTCGATTTTTTCATGTGGGAGCCGTTTGTCGTTAGAAGCGATGACATCCATGACGATCGCACCCGCACCGAGCGCAGCACGTTCCGCGCTTTCGCCTGTCAGGTTACGGACAACACCAGCTACCATCATCTGCAACCCACCCCCAGCACTACTCGTCGAAATATAGACATCAACACCGGCATCCCCGTTTTGTGGTTTTATGATAACACCGTTATCAAGAAGTTTGCGTCCAGCAAGTTCCTCAACTTCGGTGATGGCGTTAATAACGCCTGCGGTTACATCTTCGACGGGTGCCTCAACAGTAGTAGGTGCTTCGCCACGGACAGTGAGTTGATACTCGTCGCCGCGTTTTTCAATCAGAATCGCCTTGGTGGTTGTGCTGCCACAATCCGTGGCCAGAATAGAGCGGATCTCCCCCGCTGATTTGTTCATACGCGTTGTCTCTTCCCTTCTTGTAGGAGGGGTTTGTAACCCCGATCTTTCTAACTCTCCGTTTTGTAGGAGGGGTTTGTAACCCCGATCTTTCTAACTCTCTCCGTTTTGTAGGAGGGGTTTGTAACCCCGATCTTTCTAACTCTCTCCGTTTTGTAAGAGCGGTTTGTAACCCCGATCTTTCTAATAACCTAATTGCCGTAAGTATTCTCGATTAACAGACATGCGTTCGATATCCGTACGGTCCTCAACCATACCTGGACATGCCGTAATCCATCTATCATAGTTGAGTTCTTCTAAAGTGGACATGATACCCGGAAAATCCATCACATTTCCAGCACCGACATCCACCCAGTCCACATCGTATGAACTATCATCTCCGCCAGTGTAGCCGGAATAATCTTGAAGGTGGACATAGACGAGGACATCGCTATAACGCCGAATCGACGCAATCGGATCATAGCCCCAGAGTGCGGAATGCGACACGTCTATGCACAACCTACACTTTCGGAGTAGGCTCATATATTTTGCCCAATCGTCAACAGAATCGACGGTGGTATTTGTGTGGATATGGTAGCAGACATCCAATCCGTACTGTGAGGCGTATTCCGCCCAATCTTCGGAGACATCGGCGAGTGCCGCGAGGTCAGAACTATCGACAGGTCGATCCTTCGGTTTGCCTGCCCCCATAAACATGAAACAGTCGGCTTCGACTTCTGCGGCGAAATCAATCCTGCGTTTATTGAGTTCCATCTGTTCCGGGTTTTTGTCGATCGGCAGCCCACGTGCTGTAATCGCAGCGATAGGCAGATCCACATTATCACAGACCTGTCGGATACGCTGCGGTGTTCCGACCCAATCCAAGGATTGACGCATCTCCCAACCGTCCCAACCCGCATCCTTGAGTTGGGTCAACAGTTCTTCAAAATCAGGTTGTTGCCAGCGTAACGTGCTATATCCAAATTTGAAACCCATAGTGTTCTCCTATTCTGGTTGTCAGTTATCGGTTATCAGCAGTCGGTAAAGAGGTTTCTAATTAAACCATCAAACGCCTCCTTTACATTATAACACAA
>VXXH01000442.1 GCA_009835515.1 Candidatus Poribacteria bacterium | reverse complement strand
CGCCTACATGGATACAAACATCCAGCCTATCCTCGAAAAATCACTTGTGGGGGAACGGTTAGACTTTGATGACTGTCTCACGCTTTTCAAGAGCCATGATCTCCTTGCTTTGGGGCACGCGGCGGATGCTGTTCGGCAACGGAAGCACCCGGAAGGCTACGTTACGTACATCGTTGACCGGAACATCAACTATA
Source organism: Candidatus Poribacteria bacterium (assembly GCA_009835515.1). Lineage (GTDB taxonomy): Bacteria > Poribacteria > WGA-4E > WGA-4E > WGA-3G > WGA-3G. The sequence continues at coordinate 2,714 of VXXH01000442.1, read as the reverse complement.
CTAATTGGTGCTATGTCGATTGCGATTTCTGCGCTTTTTACCGCCACCGTCGGGATCCCGATGCTTATGTCATGGAACGCGACGAATTAGGAAAAAAGATACAGGAAACACTCGACCTCGGTGGTGAGTTGATTCTGATGCAGGGCGGCTTACACCCGAAACTCAAACTTGATTGGTATGAAGACCTGCTCCGCTGGATTAAGGCGAATTATCGTATTCATATCCACGGTTTTTCGCCACCGGAATTGGATTGGTTCGCCAAGATAAACCGTATGTCGTTGCCAGAAATGCTCATCCGCTTGCGAGATGCTGGACTGGATTCGATCCCAGGCGGCGGCGCGGAGATCCTCACTGAGCATGCCCGCAATGAGATTAGTCCGAAAAAATGCACTGCTGACGAATGGCTGGAAGTCATGCGTCAAGGACATCTCGTTGGACTCAAATCAAGTGCGACGATGATGTATGGGCATGTAGAAAGTTATGCCGAACGCGTTGAGCACCTCGTCCGTCTACGTGATTTGCAAGACGAGACAGGCGGATTTACCGCTTTTATCTGCTGGTCTCTGCAACCTGCCAACACTCGTATGGAACATATTCCACCCGCCGGGAGTTTTGAGTATCTCAAAACGCTTGCGATTTCCCGACTATTTCTCGACAATTTTAATAACTTCCAATCCTCATGGGTAACGCAAGGTCCTAAAATCGGGCAGCTATCGCTTAAGTTTGGCGCGAATGATATGGGTGGCACGATGATAGAAGAGAATGTTGTCAGCAAAGCCGGGACAGTCTATTGCATGCCGATTGAGGAAATCGAACGGACTATAGGGGAACTCGGATATATCCCCAAACGTCGTAACTTCTTCTACGAACTCCTCAATTAATTACCGCGAATACCAAGCGTGCAGAGGACAGTTTCTACCCCAAGGCGCGGTTGATTTTCTACTGGCATCCCTCTTTAGTTAGTCTAAGTAACGGGTATAAAGCCTTTGCAGTTTTTTACATCATATCAGAAATTAGCGAACACCCATTTCTCATACCGGAATTTAGGATTCATTCGCGTTGGCATTCTTACTTTAATAGTGTGCCTGTTTTTCGGAGCACCATACCCGATAGCAACTGCCCAGATTGTCCATGTCCCGGATCCTGGGCTTCGTGCAGCACTTGAATCAGCATTGGGCAAAGATGCCGGTGCTGACATCACTCAAACGGATATGGCGAGTTTGCAGTCGCTTCAAGCCAGCAGATGTCGCTTACCCAGAATAAGCAGGTTTATATGTTCTCCCCCTACTGCTGGTACGTTTGGGCCTGCCATTCAAGATTTAACAGGTCTTGAATATGCTATCAATCTGAAAGAGCTGCACCTTGACCGTAATGCGATAGCGGATGTGTCGCCCCTGAAAAATCTGACGAAGCTAACATATTTAGATCTTAGAGTCAATCGGTTGCGGGATGTATCGCCCCTAAAGCGGTTAACGAAACTGACATTCCTGGGTCTTGAAAGCAATCGGTTGTCGGATGCGTCGCCCCTAAAGGATATGATAAATCTAGAACAATTGGATCTTGAAGCCAATAGAATAGTTGATGTGTCGCCCCTAAAAGATATGACGAAGTTAACATATCTGGATCTTGATGATAATGAAATATCGGATGTATCGCCCTTAAAAGATATGATAAATCTCACAGTATTAGATATTTCCGACAATAGGATATTGGATGTGTCGCCCCTGAAAAATCTGACATATCTGATAGAATTAGATATTGACAGCAATCAGATAACAGAAATTCCCTCTTTTGAAGATATGACAAGGCTATTGTATTTAGATGCTCACGACAATAAAATATCTGATGTTTCACCGCTCAATCATTTAATAAGTTTGATTTACCTAGATTTTGACGACAATGAGATTTCCAATATATCTACACTCAGCGTCTTAACGCATCTAATATATTTGGATCTTGATGGTAATCAGATATCAGATGTAACACCTCTTAGAACTTTGACAAAGTTGAGGGAATTGGATCTTGATGGCAAACAAGTATCGAATGTGACACCGCTTAGGACTTTGAGAAATCTAAAATTGCTTGATCTTCACGACAATGAGATATCAGATGTGTCGCCCCTCAAAGACTTGACAGGACTGACATTTCTGGATCTTGACGACAATAAAATATCGGATATATCTCCGCTTTCAACTTTGACAAAGTTGACGGAATTGGATCTTGATGGCAATCAAGTATCGAATGTGACACCGCTCAGCGTCCTGAGAAACCTAACGCTTCTTGACCTTCATAATAACCAAATATCAGATGTGTCCGTACTCAGTAGTTTGCTGAAACTGACAGTGTTAGATCTTGATGATAACGAGATATCAGATATATCCGCACTCAAAGGTTTGATACATTTGACGGAATTGGATCTTAATAGCAATCAGGTATCAGATGTGACACCTCTTAAGGGTTTGATAAACTTGACGATGTTAGATCTTCGGGACAATCAGATATCAGATGTGTCTGCCCTTAGCGGTTTGATAAATCTAATGGTGTTAGATCTGAGTGATAACGGTATATCAGATTTTTCTCCCATTACCGGAATCATAGCGAATTTGTTAGAATATGATAACAGCAACCAAACGGTATCTCCTATCAACACAGCGGATGTCAACCGCGACGGTGTTGTGAATATTATAGATCTCATTTTAGTTAGTACCCATTTT
>VXXH01000836.1 GCA_009835515.1 Candidatus Poribacteria bacterium | reverse complement strand
TGTTGATGCGAGTAACCTTTACCTTTCCAAAGTTATCAGCAACGTCGTTTTTCTATTTCTATTGGAAATTGTTATTACCCCCATCGCGCTTCAATTCTTAGATTTGCTTGATGTGGTGACGATGGGCATATTACTGAAGCTGCTCGGCGTGCTAAGTATCGGTACGCTTGGGTTTTGTGCCGTTGGTGTGCTGTTAGCTGGCATGTCCACAAGTACAAACGGTGGTGAAAGCCTACTCTCCGTCATTTTACTCCCCCTTGTCATTCCAATCATTATGGGCGGTGCAAAATGTACCGTTTCGCTTTTGGTGACCGGTGGGTTGAACGAGCGGTTTTGGCTGAATTTGCTCATCGGGTGTAGTTTAGTCTTTTTAGCATCCGCGTACCTACTTGCGGATGCTGTTATTGAGGAATAGTGTGTCAGTTATCAGTTTGCCTTGCAGTGAGAGTTAAGAGCGGCTTGACTGTGTTAGACGCAGTGAAATTTAGACTCAGAAACCAACTTTTACCTTCATAAGGAGAAATGCTTTGTCAGAAATTATCCATATCCATGCACGCGAGATATTAGACTCGCGTGGTAACCCAACGGTTGAGGTTGACGTTAATTTAGCATCAGGTGCATCCGGACGTGCTGCTGTCCCTTCTGGTGCGTCTACAGGCGAACACGAAGCGGTTGAACTGCGCGATAAGGATGCCAACCGTTATTTGGGAAAAGGCGTTCAGAAAGCCGTTGCAAACGTCAACACAGTGATCGCTGCTGCCCTTGCGGGGGAAGATGTCTTTGCTCAGAACGAGATTGACACCGCTATGTGTGAACTTGACGGGACAGAAAACAAAAGTCGTCTCGGTGCGAATGCGATTTTAGGTGTTTCTTTGGCTGTCGCGAAAGCGGCGGCAGATGAAGTGGCACTCCCGCTCTATCGCTACATTGGTGGGTCAAATGCGAAAGAGCTTCCCTTGCCGATGATGAATATCCTGAATGGTGGTTCTCACGCTGATAACAACGTTGACATCCAAGAGTTTATGGTGATGCCAGCAGGAGCAGAGAGTTTCGCTGAGGCACTCCGCATGGGTGCGGAAATCTTTCACAGTCTCAAGGCGGTCTTACAGGCACGAAATTGTAATACTGCTGTCGGCGACGAGGGCGGATTTGCACCGGATTTAGGATCTAATGAGGAAGCCATCGCTGTGATCATAGAAGCCATTGAACGCGCGGGTTATGCTCCCGGTGACGATGTGCTCTTAGCACTGGATGCCGCCTCAAGTGAGTTTTACAATCGAGATGCTGGGACTTATGAATTAAAAGCGGAGGCACAACCGACTAAATCGCCTGAAGAGATGGTTACCTTTTACACGGGACTCTGTGAGAAATACCCAATCATCTCGATTGAAGATGGTATGGATGAAAACGATTGGGAAGGTTGGAAACATTTGACCGAAGCGATCGGCGATAAGGTTCAACTTGTCGGTGATGACCTGTTTGTTACCAATACGACTCGTTTGGCGCGAGGCATCGAAGGACAGATCGGCAATTCTATCCTGATTAAAGTCAATCAAATCGGTACGTTGACAGAGACGCTTGATGCCATTGAACTTGCACGACGTTTCAACTACACAGCTGTTGTTTCACACCGATCGGGTGAAACCGAGGATACGACTATTTCTGATCTCGTTGTTGCGACGAACTCAGGACAGATAAAAACAGGGTCGCTTTCCCGTACTGATCGGGTCTGTAAATATAACCAACTCCTCCGTATTGAAGAAGAACTTGGAGATAGTGCTATCTTTGCTGGGGAGAAAGTCTTTTATAATTTGGCGGATCTCCGTTAAATGCTTGCATCCGTATAGTGACAGCCGCTGTGTTGTCCGAAATTACGCTTTTCAGAGGACACTTTATGCGCATTTTTCGTCCTATCCTATTTCTGATTGCCCTTGCTTTACTTGTGGTCAGCGTCAGACAATTTATGAATGGTTATAATGACTGGCAACAGGCACAGCTCGCTGAGGAAGCCTATCGCTCCGAGATACGGGGATTGGAGGCTAAGCGCGATCGGCTAAAGCAGCGTGTCGAGATGCTGAAGAATGACGAGTTAACAAAGGAACGGCTCGCCAGAAAACGACTCGGCTATATTCGGGCGGGTGAACGCAAGTTTAAAGTGGTTAAACCTGACGCTGTTAAATGATTTGTAACTCCCTTTAAATTTTACTTGTTTTTTTTCTGTGCGCTGCTATAATAGCGTAGAATTTCGCATAACAGGCAACGACATCTGTTGTGTTGATGGTACCGACCTATTACTCAACGTTCAAAGTAAGGGAGGAGAAACAGAATGTTCGGAAGAAAGAAAACACAAATGATTCCGACAATTAGTTCAGGGGTTGCAGGACCGCTTGGGGTGTTGCATCTGCCACGGTTCTGGTCGAAAGTGCTAATGGATGCCAAAGGTGTCCTCCATGAAGATTATCCTGCATGCGGCGCGGGTTTCGATCAGATGGTGTTAGATGGACTCGGACTGGATAAGGATGCTACATTGGCATACATTAGCGACAATTTGCCCACTTATCCACAGTTTGAAGCGTGGGTCTTGGAACAGAGTGGCGGGAGCCTTGACGAAGCGGCAGTCGATGAACTGAACGCCGCGATTACGGGCTACAATCACGACGATGATACCCGCGGCAGCATTCTTGGTGCAAGCGGTATTAACGACGACGGCTCTATCTTAGACGCTGTTAATCTCAATAACCTTGATGACTGGTATGAACTTCACGCCAATTTGGATTAAACCTTTAGAAATTTTCATGTAGGCGCGGAAAGCGCGCCTACATGAACACGCCTCTGTTTCCTTCCTAATTATTTTTCCTCTTTTGTCGTTAGTTCAATTCTCGTATCAACAACAGTCCGGGGAGGAACAATTTC
>VXXH01000311.1 GCA_009835515.1 Candidatus Poribacteria bacterium | reverse complement strand
CTATAAATACCGCGGTTATGCGAAGCGAACACCTAACTTTACGTTCTCACCCGGGGCAGTTGCGATCTTCGGATACTCGTCCAATAGATCGTCAAAATCGACAACAGGATAAATAACAGGCTCAGACTTCAGGCTGCCATCATAAAGGAGCCGTAAACTGATTTCAAAGAGTCTGCCTTCATTCCAATTCGGATATTCGGGATTCGGTTCACTACAGGCGCGTGAGAAGATAATCGTCGGTCGATTGAAATGCGCCTCGGCACCGAGATCTAATCCTGCCGGATAGATACCGGGCCATGCACCAGCGACAACCGTTCCCAGATACGTCACACCGCGGATCGCCGCTTGGAGTGCTGTATGATGCCCGCTATATTCAATACAAACATCAGCACCACGTTTGTTGGTGGCTTTTTTAATCTCCAAACCGGCATCATCTGTTGTGGGGTCAATAACTATATCAGCACCACATTCGAGGGCAACATTACGGCGCAACTCAAGCGGATCGACACCAATGACAGGATAGGCACCCGCCAACTTGGCGAGCTGCAGAGCCATAAGTCCAATGCCACCCATTCCAAAGACCGCCACGGCATCACCAATGCGTACATGACCGTCGCGCACCGCACCGAGGGCAAAATCCGTTGGGTCCAGACAGACGGCTGCCTGCCAGGGCACCCCGTCAGGCAGTTTACGGACACCTGCTGCGCCCCAGACATTTTCCTCGCGAAAGGAACTGTGCCGAAAAACGCGGTCTCCGATCTCAAATTCGGTAACGTCCGCCCCAATCTCGGTGACTTCACCCACACACATATTCCCAAGTCCTGAAGGATAGTGCACCATCCCGGAAGTGTTCGCTTGAAAGACCTTATATTCCCCATCGTAGCCGCCGCGTGGGCCTGCATACCCCTTATACGATGCCATCTCTGAACCGTGTTTGGCAGCACCAAACTGGCTCTTGACTCGAATTTCATTGGCTTGTAAGGGTTGGCTTTCATATTCTCGGAAAGCGACCTGTTCTTGTGCCGGTGCAATGAGTTCTCTTGGCATATTGATTAATTTACTTTTCTTAATTTTCATTGCGGGGAAACGACGTGGAATTTAAGTATGACACAATTTTCTCTGGAGTTGAAGAAACACCCAAGTAAAAACTCTTCCACTTCGTTTCAGGCTTGGTTTTCGACCTTAGTCAACGATCGCTTGGTAGTAGAGGATGCGAATTCGCTCCGCGAGATCACTACCGCCCGGATGCAATTGACACATAAAGAGACCGAGCATCTGTTCTTGTGGGTCAATGAAGAAGCTGGTGAAGAAGAAACCGCTCCCGCCATACGCTGCGGAAAATGGTATCGGGGGTCATCGGTTTTTCTGCTTCGACATCCATCATACCGTAAGCCCCTAAGGGCGCGATCTTTCCGTGTCGGGCTAAGTTTGATGGCACACGGCGAATCCGATACTTAGTGAACGGCACGCGGAGCGTGCCTACTACCCTTAAGCCAGAATGTCGCGGACGACATGCCCATGGACATCGGTGAGGCGGAAGTCTCGGCCTTGGAAGCGGTAGACCAGTTTTTCGTGGTTAATCCCGAAGAGGTGTAGCATCGTGGCGTGGAAGTCGTGGACATGCACGATATTCTCAACGGCACTGTATCCTAACTCATCGGTGTTCCCGTAACTGATACCGCCTTTGATGCCACCGCCTGCCATCCACATTGAGAACCCTTGGATATGATGGTCGCGTCCGGTGCCTTGAGCCATCGGTGTCCGACCGAACTCGCCACCCCAGATGACCAAAGTTTCGTCTAACATTCCGCGCTGTTTCAGGTCGTTGACGAGCGCCGCTGTTGCCTTATCGACATAGCCAGCGGTCGTTTTAATCGCGTTCTCAATACCGCCGTGATGATCCCACCCGCGATGGTAGAGTTGGATAAAGCGTACGCCGCGTTCTGCTAATCGTCGTGCGAGTAGGCAGTTTGAGGCGTAGGAACCGTCACCCGGTTTCGCGCCGTACATATCGAGAACGTGCTGTGGCTCTTTAGAGATGTCGGTTAACTCTGGGACACTCGTCTGCATTCGGAACGCCATCTCATACTGACTAATGCGCGTCGAGATTGCTGGGTCGTCCACGGTCTCGTCGAGCATACTGTTCAACGATTGCACGGCATCTACCACATCGCGCTGCTGCTCTGTATTTACACCATCAGGGTTGGTGACATAGTGGACAGGATCGCCGGTTGAATGAAACTGGACACCTTGAAATTGACCGGGGAGGAACCCGCTATGCCACTGCCGTGTCGCAATCGGTTGGTCCTGCCCACCACCAGAAGAGGTGAGGACAACATAGCCCGGCAGGTTTTCGTTTTCACTGCCAAGCCCGTAGAGCAGCCACGACCCCATACTCGGTCTACCAGCGATTGCAGTGCCGGTGTTCATGAACGTGTGTGCTGGATCGTGATTAATCTGCTCGGTTTTCAGGGAGCGGACAATACAAATATCGTCTGCGAGGCTTCCGATGTGTGGGAACGCTGTGCTCATCTCTTGACCGGATTCACCCCATTTTTTGAATTCATGTGTGGGTCCCAAGCACTTAAGCGAATTCGCTTGTCCTTGGAGTTGTGCAATCGGTTGCCCTTCAGTGAAAGACTTTGGCATCGGTTGCCCGTGGAGTTCTGCGAGCTTCGGTTTGTAATCCAAAGTCTCCAGATGCGAGGGACCGCCTGCCATGCAGAGATGGATAATGGTTTTCGCCTTGGGTGGCACGTGTGGCTGGGTAACAATTCCGTGCCACTTCTCAATCTCCGGCGCAGCATTGATAATTGATGGGGTCAGTAAGGATGCGAGCGCGAGGGATCCGACACTCCGCACCGTTTTCCCTAAAAACGTACGCCTCGTAAGGCGAAGATTGGTTTCTTCATGAAT
>VXXH01000734.1:2406-2932 GCA_009835515.1 Candidatus Poribacteria bacterium | reverse complement strand
TTGGTTTAGCGCGCCTGCCTGTCACGCAGGAGGTCGCGGGTTCAAGTCCCGTCGGGCCCGTTTTTATTATGCTATGCCGAATTAGCCACAGGTTGTGTTTTACAATGCTGTGGTTTTTTCGTTACAGACCTGACAGCGCTGGACAAATCTAAACACAGAGGAGCAGCACCGCCGTGATTGATCTTAAGTTTATTCGCGAAAATACCGAAGATGTCCGCCAGATGTTAGCAGATCGGCATACGGAAGCTGATTTGGACCGGTTGGTAGCATTGGATACACGCTGGCGTGAGAATTTGACGCATACACAATCCCTTAAAGCACACCAGAATCAAGTCTCACAACAGATTGCTGAGCGCAAAAAAGCGAAACTGGATGCGACGGAGACGATTGCTGAGATGCGGGAACTCTCCCAAAAAATCAAGGAACTCACCGCCGAAAACAACGATTCAAAAGCTGAGATAGACGCTATTCTGCTGACGATTCCGAATATGCCGGAAGCAAGCACACCTGTCGGCACTTCTGAAGA
>VXXH01000734.1:0-2396 GCA_009835515.1 Candidatus Poribacteria bacterium | reverse complement strand
GATGATAACATCGAAATTAAGACGTGGGGCGAATTGCCGAGTTTCGATTTTGAACTGAAACCGCATTGGGAAATTGCTGAACAGTTGGATATCGTCGATTTTCAACGCGGGACTAAGGTAGCGGGTAGCAACTTCGTGCTGTTCAAAGGCTTAGGGGCGCGGTTGGAGCGTGCGCTGATTCAGTTTATGCTTGATTTGCACACAACGCAGCACGGTTATACCGAAGTCTCTCCACCGTTTCTCGCTAACCGTCCTACGATGACCGGGACAGGACAACTCCCTAAATTTGAGGCGGATATGTACCGATGTGACAGGGATGAAGAAAACCCTGATAGCGATTTGTTCCTGATTCCAACTGCCGAAGTTCCTGTGACGAACCTTTTCACCGGTGAGATACTCTCCAACGATGATCTGCCTATCTACTATACTGCTTATACACCGTGTTTCCGGCGTGAGGCGGGTGCTTATGGTAAGGACACACGCGGTTTACAACGCATCCATCAATTTGATAAAGTAGAGATGGTGAAGTTCACGACCCCTGAAACTTCTTATGCCGAACATGAATCACTTTTAGCGAATGCCGAAAGCGTTTTGCAGGCACTCGGTTTGCCGTATCGCATCGTGCAACATTGCACAGTGGAACTCGGTTTCGCCGCTGCGAAATGCTACGATATTGAGGTGTGGGCACCTGCGCGACAGCGGTTTTTAGAGGTCTCTTCGTGTAGCAATTTCGAGGCGTTCCAAGCGCGTCGTGCGAATATCCGTTTCCGCCCAGAACCCGGTGCGAAGCCGGAGTTCATTCATACGCTTAATGCGTCCGGTACTGCCTTGCCGCGCGTTGTCATTGCGCTCCTTGAGACGTATCAGAACCCGGATGGCACAGTCCGTGTGCCTGCGGTGCTACAACCGTATATGGGTGGCTTGACGCAGATTGGGTAATAACTGAGGATTCAAGCCCTGAAACTCAACTACTATCCAGAAACCGACTCACTGTATATCAATTTGTCTGAGCAGCCCAGTGTAGAGAGTCAAGAAATCTCGGAGGGTATTCTTCTTGATTATGATGCCAAAGGTAGGCTTGTTGGGATCGATATCGATAATGCCAGCCATAAAGTTGAAATGGAGAAATTGATTCTCAGTAAGATCCCTGCCAAGGTTGAAATGGCGAGTGCATAGGGATATTTAATTTCCTTTAAGACTCCATGCGCGGTCGAAGCACTTTTAATTTTTTGAGCAGTACATCTCTTTTCCCTATTTCGTCCTGATTGGGTTGTTCAAGGTCTTCCGCGTTTGTTTTCACCGTAAAGCCGGCATCCTTGATCATCTCCATTGTCCGTGATGCCGTCGCACCTTCCGCATTTAGGTAGCCATCAATAAACATTGAATTTGCTGGATAGAGTGCCATCACCTCCATACTTCGTAGATGGTGTTCTCTACCTGCAGCGACCCTTATTTCTGCTCGCGGATTCAAGAACCGATACAGACACAATACTCGGAGACAATAATCCGGGGTTAAAGTAGTAGGCACACTCCGCTGTGCCGTAACGGATTCCGACAACTGCGTGCCGGATATCGGTAGAAAAAAGTTAACCGGAAGTGAGGCGACCTCAAGCTGACGGAGTGCCTTGGCGACCTTAATCAAATCATCTGTCTCCTCACCCATCCCAACGATTACACCTGAACAACAGGCAAGTCCAGCCGTTTGTGCGGCTTGTAGTGTCTCCATCCGATCTTGATACGTGTGCGTACTACAGATATTTGGATAGTGGGTTTCGGAAGTATTCAGATTATGGTTCAACCTATCCAATCCAGCTGTTTTCAGGATATGAGCGGATTCCACGTCAATCAGTCCAGCAGAGAGACACACCTCAATCGGATAGCGTGCCTTCACAGTATGGATGAGTTCCGCGAGGTGTGATACGCGTTTTGGCGAGGGCCCGCGTCCACTCATTACAATGCAGTAACGATACGCGCCTGATTCATAAGCGCGTTTGGCTTCTTCCAGAATCTCGGCATCGGGTTTTAAGGGATAAGCCTCAATGTCTGTCGTTGCAGAATTCGCCTGCGCGCAGTAGCCACAATCCTCTGGACAGTAACCGTTTTGTGCATTGTTGAGAATATGGAGTTGCACCTCGTTCCGAAAATAGGTTTTGCGAACTTGATATGCAGCATCCAAGAGCGGAAGTAATTCCACTTCCGGCCCAGTTAGTATCCTTTCACAGCAGGCATCGGAGAGCAATTTGCCACTGAGGCTGGTGATGGTTAATTCGTTATAAAATGTTGTTTCCATATTTTTAACAATTGGGTTTCTGCTCCGATTTTTCCGTATTTTTAACGATTGGGTTTCTGCTCCGATTTTTCCGTTGTCAAAATCGGGTTTCCGATCAATTTTAACC
>VXXH01000785.1 GCA_009835515.1 Candidatus Poribacteria bacterium | reverse complement strand
TTTTCACATCGCTGAAGAGATTGCCCAAGATGTCTTTCTCCAAGCATACAAGAACCTCGCGACGCTGAGGAATCCGAGTCAGTTTGCTGGATGGCTTTATGTTATTGCAAATAATCTTTGCAAGCGGTGGCATCAAAGCAACAAACCTGCGATGCAATCCCTGGAGGCCACATCTGTAGCAGAGGTAGGGAGATCTTCTTATAAACGTTACGTATCGGAGCAACGGGAGGCGGAAGCCGTGGAACATCGCTACGAAATCGTCAAAGAACTTCTGGAAACACTGCCGGAAAGTGAACGCACAGTGGTGACACTCCACTATCTCGGTGAAATGACAACGAAAGAGATTGGCAATTTCTTAGGGGTATCGGTGAACACGATAAAAAGTCGGCTTCGCCGGGCACGGGAGCGTTTACAAGCCGAAGAGCACCTGATTAGCGAAACGCTCGGAAGCGTCCAGATGCCCGCCAATTTCATTGAGCGTATTATGCAGCAAGTCGCCGACATCAAACCGACACCACCTTCGGCTGGAAAACCGTTGCTACCCTGGATCGCTTTTGGCACCGCTGCCCTTCTTATAATGCTGATGATCGGTGTCGGGTCCCAATACCTCGCTCGTTTCCAGAAACCTTACAACTTGAACGCCGAATCGGAAACCACTGTTGAAATCATTGACGCGCCTATTGTTATTGATACACAGGCGGAACCGGATCTGCGGAACCAAGCCGGACGTTCTGATACCACGGGTACGGACAGAGGTACCGGTGTGCAAGTTTCAGAACCTGTTGTCCCAGTCGCCGCGCAGATAGAAAAAGGACCACTGACAACACCACAACAGTGGAAACCAGCGAGCGTACCAGCGAGCGGTCCCGTAGGTGGCTTACTGGTAAGTTCAAACGACGATATCTACGCCGCTTCGCGTCTCGGTATCTATAGATTAACGCCAGACACGCGCGCATGGACGTTCCTTAGTCCTATCGCTTTGAAGAGCTCTACAACTTTGATGGCACCCGTCGTGATACCGATGGCGGAGCAAAACGGGACCCTCTATCTTATTTCTGATGAAGTACTTATTTCAACCAATGGAGGCGAGATGTGGGAGCCAGTTGGCACCCCTCCCAAAGGTGTTGCTGTCGCATTGGCCGCAACGGAGGAAGCCTTGTACCTCCTGCTGAAAGGTAAAGGCGTTTTCCGATCTGAAGATATGGGGCAGCAGTGGACACCCCTCGGTGCTGAAGTGATGGATAGAGACGTCTCTGCTTTGGCGACTATTAAAAACACCGTGTTTGTCGGAACAAATCAGGGACTCTACCGTATCAATCCAAGGCATAATTCGGCAATGGATATGGGGGAAAAATTGCCGCTAACGACCACTAAAGCTATCCACTCCTTAGCGACCGCCGAGAATAACCTCTATGTCGGAACAGGCCCCGACTTAGGTGCTTCAAGCGAGGAAACGCGGGAAGAGGTGTCCGCCGAGGTATCCGCTGGGCAACCCGTGTGGGAGATTTTCCGGTCAACCGATTTCGGCGATTCGTGGACCGAAATCACACCGACAAGCGAGCCTGCCTTGACGTGGCTATCGCCGGGCATTAAGGTCCTTACAGCTGGAAAAACGCTTTGGGCTTTGGGATACACTGGGTTCCAATGCCGATCCACTGATGCTGGTGAAACGTGGACACACCATGGATACAAAAAATTGGATCCGCTTTCAATGATGAATTCGTTTATGCTGAGTGTTTTTCCTGCTGTTGGCATGGACGAAAATATCCTGCTCAAAGCCAGCCCTTTTGGACTTATCCGTTCAACCGATACTGGCGAATCGTGGCATCCGTTTATGACAGGCATGGTGGGAACCCAGATATCTAACTTAGTCGCCTTCAAAAACGCACTCTACGCCTATACCGGTACAAATATCGCGAAATCCACCGACGGTGGGATGTCATGGAGAGACTTGCGATTCACCCCTGATCAATTAACACCAGAATTAGGATCGGCATTGGAGGTCGGTCTTCTACTATCTTCTTCGCAGCTGGCAATTGCTGACGATAAACTCTACTGCCTCGGCAGCGCAGTTTCCGCGGGCATAGAAGCGGCACAGCATCGCATCTTCCATCTTTCTAAGAACGGCGGTGCGCTGGTGCTTATGTCAGAAGCCCCTATTTTTGGTGAAAATCTTTCTACAGAGCCGCCAAAATCTGCATCACGAGAAAAGTCGGAAAAAAATAGACCCGACGATGCCCCTAACGATCCTGAGAAAACCGATGAATCGACAGACACAACTCGCGAGTCCATAGCATCTCAGAGCGCGTTTGCAATCAGCGGCGAAACGTTTTATGTGGAATATCAGGGGCGGCTCCTGCGGTGGAGACGCGGCGAACCTGAATGGTTCGATACTGGCCTGGTAGACATTGATGTGCTTGCTAACGATGATGGTCCCGATCATTTCATTCTGGCTGTTTCAGGTGAAATTGTCTACGTTGGCAAACGTGATGGACATCTGTTCCGATCACTTGATAGTGGGAACACATGGAAAGACCTGACCGCAACGCTGCCACTTCGATTTAAACATTTCAACGATATTGTTTTTGCGGGTTCAACGGTTTATGTTGCCACGGATACGGCGGTCTTAACATCGGCGGACGGTGAAAATTGGCGCACAATAACCGATAAAGTCGGTACACACACCGTCATAGACCGAGTTGCTATAGATGATATAACGGTTTATGGTGCTGGCGATACGGGTGCCTATCAATTGGATACTCGTGGCAGATGGAAACAGATCTCGCCAAACGTACCAAGCAGCGTCATTTCTGTTGCCGTCAAGGGTAACAGGCTTTATATTGTTACCGAACGGAGCGGGATGTTTTATGCCTCGCTTGAAGAAGAAAACGATTGATATTCCCAGCACTTCTCCCATCAAAAACCGCTTATTT
>VXXH01000393.1 GCA_009835515.1 Candidatus Poribacteria bacterium | reverse complement strand
TTCTCACTGCGAAGCAAACTGACAACCGATATAATATGCCTATTTTTTTATTGGGAGTGGATACTGAAGGCATCGGAATTGGTGACCGGCTGAGTTGGGTCTGGCATTCCGATGCGTATCAGAATATCATCGTTATCGCATGCCTTTTCGCTGCGGGGTGGCTTCTCCGATACGCTGCGCGGCAAGAGCATTGGCGGAATGCTGCGCGACAGATACGTGGCAACCGTCTTGCTATGGTTTGTCTGTTCATCCTCTTGGGGTATCTCCTCATCGGCGTATTGGATAGTATCGAGTGGCGCGACCCGTTGATACGTCAGACGGATCAAGTGCTTACCCGAAACGAGGACGGTGCTATCGTTTATAAACCGAGAAGTTTGAGCCTGCTTGATAGGCTTTGCACGCCGCTTCGCGAACGTACCGAGAAAACCTATTCCGCGCCTTTAGCAACACGCCTATATGCTAAGACCAACGTTCAGACCGCAGATGGTCGAACAATTCGGGACTATCCACCGCTTGAACATCCGCGGACACATCTTTTGGGTACTGATAAGGTCGGCAGCGATGTCTTTTATCGTGCTTTAAAGGGGGTCCGTACCGGTCTCATTATCGGTGGGTTTACCACACTGATTGCTGTGCCGTTCGCCATGCTTTTCGGTGTGATTGCGGGCTACTTCGGTGGTTGGGTAGATGATGCCGTCCAGTACATCTATGCTACGCTTGCTTCGATTCCGAGTATCCTACTCATTGTCGCTTTCATGCTTCTGTTTGGACAAGGTTTATTCAATCTCTGTCTTATTATGGGGATCAGCAGTTGGACGGGGTTGTGCCGTATCTTGCGCGGCGAAACTTTGAAACTCCGAGAATTGGAGTATATTCAAGCCGCTGAAGCCTTCGGTGTGCGGCGTGGCCTCATTATTCTCAAGCATATCATTCCGAATCTCATGCATATCGTCCTGATTACTGCTATCCTACGATTTAGTGGATTGGTGCTGACGGAGGCGTTGCTGAGCTACCTCCAGATCGGTGTTGATCCGACGACCGGGAGTTGGGGGAACATGATTAATACTGCGCGTTTGGAACTTGCGCGCGATCCGATTGTGTGGTGGAACCTTGCTGCGGCGTTTGCTTTTATGTTTGGGTTGGTGCTGCCTGCGAATCTGTTCGGCGATGCTGTCCGTGATGCTCTGGATCCGAGGTTGCGGACGGAGTAGGGACCTGAACGGAAGGAGAGGCTTATGAAGACGGTATTTAAGTTTGCGTTTTTTGTTTTGTTAAGTATCTCTGCCTTGGGTTTTTTGATTACGGCTTTTTTGTATATTTTTGCACCAGACGAGACAGGGTTGGCGGAAGATTCCCAACAAGTGGTGTCTGTATCCGATTCAGCAGATGATGAAGTATCAGCACCAACAGCGGTATCGGTTCAGGAGACCGCACCTACAGATGAGATTATAGAAGCGGAAGTTCCGCCCGACCAGGAATCGGTAGCAGCAGGAGAAAAGGAAAAAACAGCACCGCCGCCAGCGGTTAAACAGGTTGATTGGGATTTAACACCTACAGAACAGGAACTGGAGGTCGGTGATTGGATCTCGATTGACGGGTATCAAGATGATCTCATAGGTGCAACCATTGAGAAACACGCTGCGACTCGTGTTTTGAAATGGAACGATCCAAGTGCGTTATACGGGACGAACGGGATGGTAGCCATCACCAGCCAATCGACGGGGCTTTCTGCGCCAAGCGACAGAATTGTAAGCGTCGTCGGACTCGTTGAAAACCCGCGTGAAAATGAGACGGTTGTTGAGATTAATAAGGCATTACTGGAAGAGCAGACCGTTCTGATTCGTGCGATAGGTCAGATTGATCGCATCGCCGGAGCTAAAACGCCAAAGCGGTGGACAGTGTTCCTAAAGAAGGGCGTTCATGTTGATTTCGCGAGACAACAAAAGGAAGAAAATGATAGTCCGTGAAATTTGGTCGTTGATCACAACGAGAATAACCTACTAAGGAGACAACCATGAAAAAGTTAATCTATCTCTTCGTATCCATGTTAACTGTTACTTCATTTTGCCACAGCGGGTATGCTGAGCAGGTGGTGACAGATGGACTCGTGAGTTATTGGACGTTTGACCGACAAGACATTGCTGATAACACGGTTAAAGATGTCTGGGGCAAAAATGATGCGACAATTGTTGGGGATCCGAGGGTTATTGCTGGACGGATGAAGGATGCTTTGGAATTTGATGGTTTGGACGATTATGTGAATTTGACAAACCTTGGTGATTTTGGGAATCAGATGGGTTCAGCGACGTTTGAAGCTTGGATCAAACCGAGTTTCAAAAAAGGCAATATGACACTTTTCAGAGTCATTGACGCAGATTGCATGGGTTGGGGACTGGAATTCAGCGTAACCATGGAACCTGTTACTATTCTTGATAATGTTGTTATTGAGGATATCATCTTCTCTTATACCAGGTATCGAACAGGAAAGGGTTCATGCAGGTCTACTATCTCTGCCAAGTCGGTTCGGATCCTTGATGGGAAATGGCATCACATTGTTTACGGATATGAACCTTATGTAGACGCAGCCGGCGGCGAACGCAGCAGAAAAATGATCCATATAGACGGTAGACGGTATCGTTTTGGTAAACCTCTTGTATCAGGAGCCATTTTCGTCCCGTTTACAGTACCTGTCTATCTTGGCGCGAAAAACAATCGTGGCAGCGCAGAAGATTTTTTTCACGGTATAATCGATGAGGTCCGTATTTACAACCGACCTCTCACGTATGATGAAGTCCGGCAAAATTTTGAAATCGGGCTTGATGTGGAACCCGTGCAGAAGTTGCCGACGGTCTGGGGCGCGTTGAAAACAAGGTTATAAAGGTCGCGAGCACAGCTCGCTCCTACAAGAAGATTAAAATATCGCGAGCACAGCTCGC
>VXXH01000640.1 GCA_009835515.1 Candidatus Poribacteria bacterium | reverse complement strand
GTACAAAACAGCGTTTTTAGGGTGCGGGGGTCGCGCCCGTGCACATGCTGATGCTTACCGCTTCGTCAAACGCGGCAAAATCGGCGCAATCTGCGATATGAACGAAGAACTACTCAACAGTTTCGGAGACGACTTTGGGGTTTCGTCACGCTATACCGACTTGGATGAGATGCTTGAAAAAGAGAAGCCGGATGTGCTTCACATTGTCACTGCACCGGTCTTACGCGGCACCAACCAACGGATTCGCTACTCGTTGATGAAACAGGCATCCGATGCCGGTGTTCCTGCGGCGATTGTGGAAAAACCGATTGCCGTTGAAAGCGAGGACTGGAAGCAGCTTGCCGGATTAGCGGAAGAGACACAAACAAAGTTCGTCGTTAACACACAACTCAATTTCCATCCGAAAAACTTGGAACTGAAGCGAGATGTCGCAGAGGGCAGAATCGGTGAAATCAAGTTTATTGATGCCAGTGCCCGCAGCACGCCTGTAGATCAGGCACCGCATGTGTTGCAACTCGTCTCTTCCTACATTGATAACTCGCGTCCAGTGCGGGTACTCGGACAGGTTTCTGGGGCTCAGGATTTGGACTCCACGCAGCCCTCCCCGATGCACGCTGCCGCTCAGGCTTTATATGCAAACGGTCTTCACGTCTCTCTCGCGTTCGGGACAGGTTTAGGGCAGAAAGTGCCTAAAGAACCAGATGCAGGGAACCACACCCACAAACGCGTCTTTGTTGTCGGGACGAAAGGGTTTGTGCACTGGCGGTTTAGCAGTTGGGAGCGTGCAACACCAGAGGGCGGTTACGAGAGTGGTCCGCTTGACTACGGGGAGCAGGATGTCGTCGCACAGGGTAACCTCACCGAGGCGGTCTTTGATTGGCTCGACGATGAGAACAATGTGCATCCGACACATCTCAAGCAATCTCTCGCGGAGTTCAACCTCCTTTTAGGAATCTACTACAGTGGTGTAACAAATGAGATTATTGACCTCCCATTTGAACCGCCCGATGGGTTGATTGATATACTCCGAGAGAATCTATAGAAAGTTAACCTATATTTTCCCCTGTTAACATCCAACCGATTGGCTTGATATTGGAAATCATATTGAAGGAGACATTTTATGTATAAAACTGCGTTCTTAGGGTGTGGCGGTCGTGCCCGCGCCCATGCAAGTGCCTACCGTTTTGTCAAACGCGGCAAAATCGCTGCAATCTGCGATATGAACGAAGAACTACTCAACAGTTTCGGAGACGACTTTGACGTTTCCTCACGCTACACTGACCTTGATGAGATGCTTGAGAAGGAAAAACCGGATCTCCTTCACATCGTCACTGCCCCGGTGTTACGCGGCACCAACCAACGGATTCGATATCCGTTGATGAAGCAAGCATCCGATGCCGGTGTGCCAGCAGCGATCGTCGAAAAACCGATTGCCGTTGAGAGCGAGGATTCAAAACAGATTGCGGGGTTAGCGGAAGAGACGAAAACAAAGTTTATCGTTAACACGCAACTTAACTTCCACCCCCAAAACTTGGAATTAAAACGCGATGTCGCCGAAGGACGGATCGGCGAGATTAAGTTCATTGATGCGAGTGCGCGTAGCACGCCTGTAGACCAAGCACCGCATGTGCTACAGTTAGTATCATCCTATATTGATAACTCGCGTCCGGTACGCGTGCTGGGTCAAATATCGGGGAGAGAGCAGTTAGATTCCGCGCAGCCGTCTCCGATGCATGCCGCTGGACAAGCCATATATGAGAACGGTCTCCACGTCTCTCTCGCATTTGGGACAGGTATGGGAACGTTGGCATCGGACAGTGAAAGCACCGTTGCGCATAAACGTGTTTTTGTTGTCGGGACGAAAGGGTTCGTGCACTGGCGGTTCAGCAGTTGGGAACGTGCGACACCAGAAGGTGGCTACGAGGGCGGTCCGCTGAACTATGGTGAACAAGATATTGCTGCACAGGGTAACCTTACAGAGGCTGTCTTTGACTGGCTCGACGATGAGAACAAAGTGCATCCGACGCATCTCAAGCAATCTCTCGCGGAGTTCAACCTCCTCTTAGGACTTTACTACAGCGGGATAACAAACCAAATCATTGACCTCCCGTTTGAACCGCCTGATGGCTTGATGGATTCGCTTCGAGAGAGGTTATAGAACGTTAATTTGTATTTTTCTTCAGCAATGTTCAGAAATACATCTTAGGTTTTGAGGAAGTGTGAAAGAGAAGGAAGGTTGGAAGAGATGCCGTATGTGCAGTCTTCCTGGGGAAACACCCAAGCAAAAACACTTCCAGCCTTCCAATCTGCCAACTGCTCTGAAGATCAAAACCATAAATTTGATATTGAAACTGGCTTAACATCTAACCATTTAGCTTGATATTAAAGGAGACTTTTTTGTGGATAAAACCGCAATGTTAGGGTGTGGGGGCCGCGCCCGCGCACATGCAGATGCTTATCGTTTCGTTAAAGGTGGTAAACTCGCTGCAGTCTGCGATATGAACGAAGAATTACTCAATAAATTCGGAGACGACTTCGGTATCTCTTCCCGATACACCGACTTGGACG
The DNA here is from genome assembly GCA_009835515.1 of Candidatus Poribacteria bacterium. GTDB lineage: Bacteria > Poribacteria > WGA-4E > WGA-4E > WGA-3G > WGA-3G. The sequence continues at coordinate 371 of VXXH01000640.1, read as the reverse complement.
AGATGCTTGAAAAAGAGAAACCCGATGTCCTCCACATTGTCACGGCACCCGTGCTGCGGGGTAGCAATGAACGGATTCGTTATCCGCTGATGAAACAGGCTTCCGATGCGGGTGTGCCTGCGGCGATTGTAGAAAAACCGATTGCCGTTGAAAGCGAGGATTGGAAGCAAATTTCTGGACTTTCCAAGGAGACCAAAACGAAGTTCGTCGTTAATACACAACTCAACTTCCACCCACAAAACCTTGAATTAAAAGCAGACGTGGCGGCAGGCCGTATTGGTGAGATTAAGTTCATTGATGCCAGCGCACGCAGTACACCCGTTGACCAAGGTCCGCACGTGCTGCAGTTGGTGTCCTCTTATATTGATAAC
>VXXH01000406.1 GCA_009835515.1 Candidatus Poribacteria bacterium | reverse complement strand
GTACAGCACTCCGCTGAACGAATTTCTTCGCCTTTGGAAAGATAGCCGCTAATTTTTGACCGGGCCACTCCGTCTCATGCGCGATACCAAGCAGTGGCGTGCTTACCAGCAAAAAAATGAGTACCAAGAGAACACCAACCCGAGACTGGCGGTAGGTTTGGAAAAACATCTGTAACCTCCTTATTATAATAACGTCTGCTGTTACGACACGTGTGCCGCAACAGCAAGTTCACCCTATTCCGTAACTTCAACCATGAAACTGGGCCAGAGAATTTGGTCGCCATGTTTAAGTTGTCCAAAGATCTGATAAACGCCAGCTTCGGGAAAAGTTGTCATGAGCATCACAGTGGGACCGAATTTTTCCGGCGTGCTGCCCTGATGTTGATGCCCAATTGTGGGTGCTTTTTTCATTTTATGTCCGGTGTGTGGATCCTTTCTCATCATCTTGCCGGTATCTTCACTCCCGGGAACTGTCCCGTGCGTATGTACAATACCGTCCAAACGTGTGCTGACGATAGCGAAGTGCATCGGTGCATCCAAGAATGGAACGAGATCTGTAAGCGGTTTTCCGTCCTGCGAAAAGTGATAGGTAATGTGAACCATTTCACCCGCTTTAATCCGATCTGGTGCCTCCATTTTCGCCTGATACGTAGAAGCACCTTCTCCATCGGTTAAAGAAACCGCCTTTGTATACCTATCACCGCCTTCGTCAGTATAACCGAAAACAACTTTTTCACGGCGGAAATCCTGCACCGTATCCGTCAATTTTTCCTCACCCGCGACAGCCACATATAGATATTCCGCGAATTCGGCATCCGCAGTTATCACATCAACAGCAAGGATGTACTTCCCTGCTGCAGGGAATGTAAAGTGGACAGTATACATACCTTCCAACTCCATCATAATGTCGCGAGATTCAAAATCCTCGGGGTGAATATGACCGATGATTTGTAAATTCTCGCTGACGACGAGTACATGAAGAACGCGGGCATGATGCACCATGAGGTCGGTAACCGGTTCACCCTTTGCATCAGTGAGATGAAACGTGAGTGTCGTCGGTGTTCCCGCTTGAACAGTTTGCGGCTCAGTGTGAAGCATAACATTGAGAGATGAGGTACTGTGCCTCTTATGCGCATCGTGGGTCCCATGCTCCTTAGCAGAACCTACTTCAACAAGAAACAGGATACCAACGACCATCGTCGTTAGGTAATATAGAAATTTAAATTTCGCACTCATACAAAAAATCGAAAAGAGCGTGAAATTCCGGGATTGCATTGTTGGACCTCCGTCAAATCAAAACATATACGATGTCGCTAAAGAGACCAAAGTGCCAAATTCAATCGCATCGCCTTCATCATATAGGGTATCTTGCGTTAGTGGAAACATGAGGTTAGCGGTCACGGAAATGTCATTGGGTATTGCCAAGGACAGACCCAGTGCTGCCATGCTGTAACGCAGCCCGGTATTAATATCGCGCACTCCAGCCCAAGAAGCAGCGGATTGATAAAATCCGAGGTAGTTGCCGTTAAACGAAAACCAATCGAAGAGGCGATACTTAAAGCCAGCTGTATAGGTTAATTCCACTGGCCCTCGATAAGTTTTGCTATTTTCATAGACCGGAAACGTCCCACGTGTGGAAGCAGTGATCGTTAGACCTTGATAGAGCGGTAGACTGTACTGCAAATTGGCAATCGGGTTAAAGGTACCCGTGCCGAACTGGATATGGAGGTGTTTCATACCTTCATCCCCAAGTTTCCACGGGTTTTCCTCTGTTTTGCCGATTGGAATTGTCGTACCGAACCGAGCAAATAAAATGTCATCCGTTTTAAAGAGTCCACGAAATGTATAACCTAAAAACAGATCTGAATCCGCGAGTCCAGCATAGGTTTCATCTCGATGATGGATGTCCCTACTCCGCAAGATGGCTTGTTCCTCTTCAGGGCTCACCGGGTTAATCCACTCAATACTTGCTTCCTGATTTTTGACGGCATACGGAATGTTCGCCTGCAACATCCACCGATCGCTCAGCAAGTATTGCAATCCAATATCCGTCCGGTAAGTACTTAATGCTACGTGGTGCCTATGTAAAGGCGCGTCCACTACTTTACCTGTTGGCGAAAGTCCTCGTGTTTCAAGATGCCCACCTTGTGCATCAGGGGAGACTAACATATTCACATTCACTCGAAATTGATTTATCTCTTTTGAAGCCAAACTGACTTCACCTATCCCGCTGGGCGGCAAGACAGGGTTACTTCACGCCGGACAACTTTCTTGTGCGAATCCGAAAGAAATAAAAACCCAATTGAGCAATATCACGTGTAAAAACAAACGCATTTTCATAATTTGATTTATACCATCCAAAAAGTATTGTAACGCAGCGAGATACAAACAAGATACCGCGCTACAGATCTATTGGCAGTTTCCCAGTGCAATATAAAGAGCTCAGGAAACAACGTGTAAAAGCATTGAAAGTAAAAGATAAGTAAGTTCTTGAAGCGTTCCTTGCGGAACTGATCCAAGTATTAGGCAGATGGAGGGCCTCTACGGGTCAGAGGATGGCCGGGAAAAAGTGTAGAAAAAAGAGCGGGAGGAATCTCAAAGGATTTCCATGTGGCAACAGGCAAAGTTGTCGAGATCGGAAGAATTGAGACGAAAGATTGCTCAACTGATTCCCGAGACTCGTGCGCGTCGTACCTATCGTCTGGAAGGACAAGTTCCAAATCTTTTGAGCAGCACGATTCACCACTTTCAGACGGATTTTCGGTTTCACCTGCTGTGCCTGTCTTCGTACTTTGACAGCAGGTTGAGTGGGTTTTAGTAACTCCACTCAAGGCTTCTTGATGCACATCGTGACAGAACTTTTGTCCAAGTGCCGCGCTGAGGAGAGGACATATCGAATAGACGTACAATAGCCCCACGAGTAAAATAAGAACCTGCTGA
>VXXH01000339.1 GCA_009835515.1 Candidatus Poribacteria bacterium | reverse complement strand
GGTATTACCTGTATTCACCTTTGCCACGATCTCCTGGTAACTTCCGAATTAAACGGTAACCCGTTTTTGACATCGGAAAAAACGGAGCAGAAACCCAATAATTAAAAATCCGTTTTTGACATCGGAAAAAACGGAGCAAAAACCCAAATATTTAAAAATATGGATAAATTGTCGCGGCGCCTCCTTCCATTCTATATGAAATTGCCCATCTTTTGGGCATTTATCGTGCTTTCGGTGCTGGGGCAGCTGCTCTGGGTTGCCGTCATTTCGCAAGACGTTCGTATTGACCTCCGTTGGTCAAGTTTCGGCTTCGGTTTAGGAATCGCCTTGGGTTTTATGCAGGGAAAGTGGAACTCTCGACTGTGGCAGCAATCGTATTTAAAGGTTTTAAAGCGGCAGATAACCTTCTGGGAAGCAAAAGGAGCGAAACTCCTAACCTTTTACACATGCGTTGCACTCGGATTGCCGATTTTCTGTCCGTTCCTCATCCGCTCACTCGACACGTTGGTAGGCATCCAATACTACGTCTTCGGCTTCATCGGTGCAATGAATGTGGCACTGCTACTATGGGTCCGGCGTATCCCGAAGTGAATTAGGAATAGTCTTCAGTTGTTGGTAAGAGGGTTTTGATGTATGTCAAACATTCTTTGGCTGAATACTGGTTGAAAAATTGTCACATGTGTGGTAAACTTCATGTAAGATAGGCGAGCTCACAACTGTTACTGGAGAATTCAATATGCGTCCCTTAACAATTTCCTTGCCAGATAACCTCTATAAAAAATTGACACAACAAGCAAAAGTGTCGAAAACTTCGCTTGAAGATTTTGTGTTGTTTCAACTCAAGCGCGACGAAGCAAGAGATGCTGCCCTAACGCTCTTACGAAAGCGCGCTGGTAGATGCTTGATGGCAAAAGAACCTATTCTTAAAGAATCAACACCACCTATATGGGTGGTTCCTGTTTTTACCAACGTCGCGCCTCCTATTGAAGTTGGAGAAATACATGTTGCTGCCGATACTGGAGAAGTTCTCAGTACAGAGATGGACGTGGCTGAAATGATTAGGAAGGGACATGTTAGTTTTGGGTTTGAGTCTTTGGCTATAGAAAAACAAGAACGTTTGACGGAACTTCTGGCATTGAATAGTGAACAAGTATTAGCACCGGAAGTGATACAAGAAATGGACGCACTCCTCGCTGAAAAGCAAGCACTCCAGATCCGGAATCTCCAAACGCTGGAGAAACGGCTTTTATCATAAGCGAGAGGGGTTTTGTGAAAGTTTCAGAGACGCTATCAATCAAATAGTGTTTAGGCGTGAAAACCTCCGATAGTTTTGGAGGTTTTCGCCCTTAATTAACCTACCTAAATATGCAACTTGACAGAAACCAAGAAAAAGCCGTGAACCACGTCACAGGCCCCGCAATCGTTATCGCAGGACCCGGCAGCGGTAAAACCACAGTCGTAACCGCACGGATCCTGAACCTCATCCAGACACACAACATCCCACCGCCACAGATCCTCGCCATCGCCTTCAATAGAAAAGCCGTTGAAGAGATGGAAACCCGAATCTTGCGGGAACTCACGGCATCCGAAACTGAAACCTCTGAAAAACCTCTCATCCGTACACTCCACGCCTTCGGCAAAGACATTATCACCGAAAACTATAAACGCGCCGGATTCAACCATATCCCCGAAATCTGGACAGGACAGATAGATCAAATCATCGCAGAAGAACGGCGACAGATTGAACGCGAAGCCGCCACAACCGAAGTTGCTATCTATAAAATCGAGCACAAAGAGACCGGCAAATGTTACATCGGTCAGACGACGAACCCAGATCGGCGTGAAAAAGAACACTTCAACTATTCATCAAACGACAGACTCCGGCAAGCCATCCGACATAAAGGCGCAACACAATTCAGTTTCAAAGTCATAGAATGGGTCAAAGGACGGGAGGCGAACCGTCGCGAAGCACACTGGATCGCATACTACAGAGACCGCGCAAGCGTGTTCAATCGTGCAGACCCACTGCGGAGGCAGTATAGCAACCAACTCATCCTTGAGATGTTCTGCCAGCATTTTGGTACCCCTTACGAAGAAAATTTCGACACACACCCCGATTTCGAGAATCTCCGCGACCGTTTCGACGACGTAAAAGAGACAGTCATGCGTGCGAAACGTCAAGTCATCACAGGGCTGTTCGACCCAACCATACTTGATGACCCCGTGGCGCGAGCATTTGCGATAAAATACGAAACCCTCAAAACCGAAGCAAACGCTGTCGATTTCGAGGACATGATTATCCACGCCGCGAACCTACTTGAGACCTGTCCCGATCTCCGCCAAACCTATCGCGACAAATATCCGTACCTACTCGTTGACGAATTCCAAGATATTGCACCCGCCGACTTCCGACTGATTTCACGTCTTTCCGAGAACCTCTTCGCTGTCGGTGACGACGATCAGGCGATTTACGGCTTTCGCGGCGGTAACTCAGAAATCATGCTGGCATTCACCAACCAACGAAACGTAACAAAATATGAAATCACGCGCAATTATCGTTCTACATCCACCATTGTTGAACACGCCAGAGCGTTGATTGAACGCAACGCACCCCGAATCCGAAAAGACCTCCGCGCCTACAATCCGATGCGACAGCACATAAAAACCGTCCAGACAACCCCTGAAACCATCACAGCTGCTTTACGACGCGAGTTGGAATCATCACAAGAAACCGCCGTTTTAGCACGTACCAACTACGAAACCGATCAGATTCAAGCCATACTTACCAACCACCCAGCAGCCCCTGAAATAACAACAATCCACAAAGCAAAAGGACGAGAATGGGAAAAGGTTATTCTGATTCACAACACACTGGAGCGACGTTTCCCGCGTCCTGATAGTGAACTCACAGAGGAGCGACGCGTCTTCTATGTCGCCATGACG
>VXXH01000673.1 GCA_009835515.1 Candidatus Poribacteria bacterium | reverse complement strand
TTCCAACATCTTCCGTGCTCTCCTCCGCAGCAAGGTAAGCGACTGAGAGAACGAGTAATACGCATAGTGTTAACCTAAAAATTTTCGGATTCATAAACTACTCCTGTGTTTTTAGACCAACGCATTCAGCGCAGGACAGTCTAATATTCTGTAACTCAGACAATGTGAACACAACCTAAACTTTTTCAAACACACGTTAATATGTACTATAGTTTGGACAATTTCAAGGTGACCAAAGGTTTACGATCAAAGATATACTCCGGTCGCATAGGAGACTGTTAGTTTCCTAAAATGTATAGTTAAGCGTGGCCTTTAAGTCGCGCCAATAAATCTGTTATCTCTGCTTGAATCTGTGCTTCAACTGACGGCAACAACGCCAACCGATACGGACCACTAAGCGCATGGTTTCGCGGTCCCGCTTCATAGCCTGCTCGCAACCTTAATTCATAAGCCGCTTTTGTCGCAATATAAACCTCACTGCCGTTTGTATAGCCGAAAACAAATGTATGCGAGAACGGCGATGTTTCGTCTGCAAAAAGTTGGTATTCCGAAAAGAGTTCGTGGGATACAGATAGGAAGCAGAGCGCGTCGCCGACTGCAAATGCACTTATTGGGAAGGGTAAGGTACGTTTCTCGCCACTTTCAGCGACTTCCAGTAAAGCGACGTAGCGTTCATCGTTAGGAAATTCCTCTACTAACTGCTCGCATTCCGCAACCGATGGCGGATCTCGGAATGGCAAATTGACGAGTTTAGAACACGCTTTAAGCGGTGCTGCTGGAACTTCTTCCGCAGTCTTTAACGCTTGGTGTGTCGCGAATGCAAGGGCAAATCCGGCGACATCGCACGCACTGAACCCTCCTCGTAGCGGATACCCGTTAATATCCGCTGCGCAGCCTTGCGCGAATAGCAAAACGCTTTCCGGCTTCAGTTCCAAGAAATTGCGCAGATGTTCAACAGCATAACCCGGATAATCGGCACCGATCTCCTCGCTTGACCAGTGGACAATTACCGGATGCGCGGCATGTGAGAACAACACAGCAATAATCTGTCCATTCTCGTCGTAAGCCCCTAACACGTCAACCCACGGCACAACAGACCCTTCTGGATTCGGTGCCATTGTAATATAGCCCTCGTCGTTCATTATGCGACGGTTGTAGCCGATTTGGACAGGCGCGCGCCCGGACCGCAAAGTTGCGGGCTCAAGCGCGTCTACGGCATTTTTCACTAATTCGGCGAGACAGGTCGCTAACCACGCCTCGGATGCCTCGGTTATCCACCGTCCATCAACCCCCGGCGCGTTATGCGTATGGCTACAGTTGATGACAACATGTGCTGGCGGTATGCCTGTGGCTTGATGGATTGCATCGAGCAGCACACTATTATATTCGAGTGGAAACTGCCCGTAGTCGGCTGTTACAATAGCGAGTTGCGTTTCTCCATCGGCAAGCACTAACGCGCGTGCATATAACTCGGCATAGACTTCGGGTCTGTCCTTTATGGCGGTAATCACAGTCTCGGCTGCACCTACCATGAGGTGTGTTTTCACAAGATTGCTCCTTATCCGCGTGTTGACGGCACACGGCGTGTGCCTACTACCCTTAAAACATAAAGTTGACGGCACACGGAGCGTGCCTACTACTTTTAAGTCAAATCTGTGAGTTGTGGCATGACCTCGTTCTTGAGGAGTGTCATTGAGTTCAACCACTGCTCTTTGGGATCCCATTCGTGTCCCATGGCGAGTAAGACACCAAAACCGCCGACTTCATCGTAAAGTTCGCGCAGACGGTTTGCAACGTGATCCGGACTTCCGACAATCCACAAGGTATCCAACAGATGTTCGAGGGTCATGTCTGCGTCGTCGATATCCTGACTCGGTTTGAAGTGACCTGGGCTAAATAACTTAAACCAATAGTCTCTGAAATCGCGTCCAAGTGTGCCTTCAATAGCCTCTTTACGCGCCTGTTCGGTGGTATCCGCGACGTAAACCTCACGGGCAATACGCCACGTTGAGCGAGATGGCGATAAGCCAGTCTTTTCCGCGCCTTCTTCCACGGCATCCCAGTGTGTTTTGATGGTAGGCACATGCGCTAAGTTAATACTCATCGGAATCCAGCCGCGCTCGCCAGCGAAGATTAGCGTGTCCGATCTTGCGGAAGACCCCGCCAACGCAATTGGTGGATGCGGTTTCTGATAAGGCTTCATGTGGACACTCACAATGTTCGGACGGTATTCGGGGATCTTAAATTCCCAGAAATCGGTCTTGTAATGTCCGGGTTCCGGGTCGGTCCAAATTTTCAGGACGGCATCAATTCCCTCCCGTGTTGATCTACGCCTGTCTTCACCAGCCATGAACATCTCCGCATCGCTCGGTGTGGAACTGGAACCGACACCCCAATGAAAGCGCCCGTGCGTTTGATGATCAAGTTGCGCAATGCGATGTGCGACAACGGCGGGGTTGTGTATCGGCATACAAGTAATCCCTGTGCCGAAAATGATATTCTCTGTCATCGCAGCCGCTTTTGCAATAAAAAGATCGGGAGACGGAATATTCTCCCATGTAAACGTGAAATGCTCACCGACATAAGCCTCTTTGTAGCCCAGTTCATCAAGGACTATCATCTGCTCAAGATCGTCGTCTAATGTCTTAGTCGTATCACTGCCGGGTGGATGCAAAGGCATTGTGAAAAAACCGAGTTCCATTTTTTAATTTTTCCTTGCGGAGCAATAACGGCAATTTGGATATTGACGGTTTTCGCGTTAGAGTCGCCTGCGCCGTTGTTGCAGGCGACGCGCTTTTGCTTACGCTCTCAAAAGGATATGTTTCTAAACTTGACAAAATCGGTCAGATGTGTTACTGTTTTTAGGTAGTTTTAGGTATTAGGTAAAAGTTACCACAAACCCGAATATTTTTCAAGCATTTTGTCAAAAGGAGAAAAGTTAACTA